>JANNWI010000119.1:0-5487 GCA_031414715.1 Methylophilaceae bacterium
TGCGATGTGCTGATAATGACTGAAAAAGATGCGGTAAAATGTAAAGAATTTGCACAATCGCATCATTGGGTGCTGCCTGTGCAAGCCAATATTGACGCGGGTTTGCTGCCACTTGTATTAAGTAAAATTATTAGTATTAAGTAAAATTGTTAGTATTCAATAAAATTATTAGAAAGCAGCCAAGGAAAGTCAGGTAACGATATGGATTCAAAACTACTACAAATTTTAGTGTGCCCTGTGACCAAAGGCCCGTTAATCTACGACAAAAAAGCCAATGAACTGATTTCAAAATCGGCAAGATTAGCTTACCCTATTCGCGATGGTATCCCGGTGATGCTAGAAGATGAAGCGCGCAAATTAAGCCCTGATGAGAACATTGAGTAAATGACTTTTAAGGTCGTTATTCCTGCACGCTATGCCAGCACTCGTCTGCCAGGTAAGCCCTTATTAGATATTGCTGGTAAGCCAATGGTGGTGAGGGTTGCAGAGCAGGCGGCAAAAAGCGGCGCAAGTGAAATTGTGATTGCAACTGACTTTGAAAAAATTATGCAAGTTGCCGCCTTGTATAACATTAAAGCGGTGATGACCAGCATTAATCATGCCTCTGGCACCGATAGAATCGCCGAAGTAGCGCAACAGCTCAACTGGGCTTGCGATGATATTGTGGTGAATGTGCAAGGTGACGAGCCTTTAATTGACCCAATATTAATCAAAGAAGTGGCAGCGCAACTGGCCAATAATCAAGATACCGTGATGGCTACCGCTTGTCATGCTATTAATGATGAAGCCAATATGATGAACCCAAATATTGTCAAAGTGGTGTTAGATATTAATGGCAACGCGCTTTACTTTAGTCGCGCGCCTATTCCTTATCCGCGTGACGATTCCCATAAGAAAAATATTCAAGCACATCGCCATATTGGCATATACGCGTATCGTGTTGGTTTTCTTAAAAAATACGCAGAATTAGCGGTAACAGATCTTGAAAAAATTGAGAGTTTAGAGCAACTAAGAGTGCTACATTACGGCTATAAAATTGGCGTGACGATTACCGAAAATGCACCTTCCAGCGGTGTAGATACTCAGGAAGATTTAGATTACGTTAGAAGCGTTTTTAAAGATAAATAATCTAAAATAGGTGTTTTGGAAGGCGCTGGGTATTGGCTTGCAGAGTATCGTTTGTTAAGTTTGTAGATTGGTAGTGAACAAAGTGAACCTCAACATCGTTAGATACGTTGGGGTTTATAAAAAACATTCGTCCCAACCTACGAGCAACGCAGGCTGTTCGTATTCCAATAATTGATGAGGGGTCATGCTTGGTTAAGCGAGGTAAGCAAAAAAATAATTATATCGATAATAAAGGTGAGATAAGACTTAGTACCATTCTTTACCCCACCCTCATTATTTTTGTGGTTTTTATTTTAATTCCAAATGTCAGCAATCTGCTTTTGCGTACAGTTTTAGAATCACTCAAGCCATTCGCTTTAATGTTTGTATTTTTTTTATTAGTTAAGACAGCATTCGGATATTCCACTGCAAAGAAGAAAAGGCGAGATAGTTTATTGAATATAAAGGTTGAGCCTATTGCATTAAAACCATTATTAAACCATACCGCTAATTATCAGCGCCCCTCAGTTAAGGAACAAACGCTAGGATGGTCAATTAAATTAATTCAAGACCTTGAATGGAAAAGATTCGAAGAACTTTCAGTTGCATATTACCTTCAAAAAGGAATTCGTGCAGAAACAACACCCCTAGGTGCAGATGGCGGTATTGATATTAAGTTATACCAAGATGAATCTGGTAAACCCACTACCATTGTCCAGTGCAAAGCATGGAGTAGCAATGTTGGCGTAAAACAAATTAGAGAGTTTTTAGGTGTTATGACACATGAAAAAATCGCAAAAGGGTTTTATATGACCTCTAGCGAATACTCTGAAGATGCAAAGAAAACTGCAATAGTTAATAAAATCACATTAATCAATGGTGAAATGTTGTTAATGATGATTAAACGGTTAAGCGAGGACTCTCAAGAGAAACTTTTAAGTCTGGCAACCAAAGGGGACTACAAAACACCTACCTGCGCATCTTGCGGTATAAAAATGGTAAGGCGCTCTGGTTCCCGTGGAGAGTTCTGGGGGTGCACCAATTATCCTAGATGTAAACAGATGCTAAATTTAAGAAAAATTGATCAAGAATAGTTTGTTTGCCCCTCAAACAGCGCTTTCGCCCGTTTCGCCCGTTCTAATCCTTACCACTTGCTCCACCGCACTCACAAAAATTTTACCATCACCGATTTTGCCAGTATGTGCAGCTTTAATAATAGCTTCCATGCTGGCTTCTACCATGTCGTCACCCACCACTAACTCAAGCTTAATCTTAGGCAAAAAATCTACTACGTATTCGGCACCGCGGTAAAGCTCGGTATGGCCTTTTTGGCGGCCAAAGCCTTTTACCTCGGTTACTGTTAGGCCGTTAACGCCAATTTCAGATAGCGCCTCGCGCACTTCATCCAATTTAAAAGGTTTAATCACGGCTTCAATTTTTTTCATGCTAGCTCCCAGTTTTGCTTAAGTCAAAAATTTAATTAAATGTTAATTTACAGGTGATTGGGTAACGTCTATCTTTGCCAAAGCCTCTTTGTGTAATTCTAACCCCAACTGGCGCTTGGCGGCGTTTATATTCGTTGCGGTCGATTAAATTTGTGACGCGGTTGACATCTTTTTCGGTAAATCCAAGTTTAACAATGGCGCTACGGCTTAAATCATCTTCTACATAAGCTTGCATAATAGCGTCTAAAATTTCATAGGCGGGCAAGCTATCTTGGTCGGTCTGGTTAGCGCGCAGCTCGGCTGAAGGCGCGCGCGTGATGATGCGCTCAGGAATGATTTTTGACAGACCATTGCGATATTCAGCAAGCTTATAAACCAGCGTTTTTGGCACATCTTTTAGCAGCGAGAATCCGCCCGCCATGTCGCCATAAAGCGTGCTGTAGCCCACGGCCATTTCCGATTTATTGCCAGTAGTGAGCACTATGCTGCCAAATTTATTCGACAGCGCCATCAGCAACATGCCGCGAATACGCGCTTGCAGGTTTTCCTCGGCAGTGTCAAAAGGTAAATCGCCAAACTCTGGCGCCAGTGTTTCGCGGAACAAATCGAATAAATCTTTAATCGGCAATTGGCTATATTTTACGCCCACTAAATTCGCCATTTGAATTGCGTCATCTACGCTGATGTTGGCGGTAAATTGTGATGACATCAGCACCACTTTAACTCTTGAAGCGCTAAGTGCGTCCACCGCAATTGCTAAAGTTAGTGCAGAGTCGATGCCGCCTGATAGCCCCAAAACGACTGAAGGAAAACCGTTTTTATTCACATAATCAGCTAAGCCCAGCTTTAGCGCATTATAAACGGCAGCTTCCAAACTTAATTTTGGCGCTATATGATTGAATACTGGTTGATTATTGTTGATTTCTACAATGCTAAGTGCTTCTTCAAAGCTTGGTAGTTGCTGCGTGACTTCGCCCGTTTTATCCAATACAAAAGAGCCACCATCAAACACCAGCTCATCTTGGCCGCCAACCAAGTTGCAATAAACAATTGGCAAACTAGTTTCGGCAACGCGCTGTTTTAACACTTCGTAGCGCGTTTCTAGTTTATCAATATGGTAAGGCGATGCGTTGAGTGCCAGTAAAAATTCGGCACCTGCTTGTTTAGCCTTAAGCGCTGGACCACTCTCCCAGCCATCAGCACATATCATCACACCAAATTGGGTGCCTTGGTGGTTAAACACTAAAGGCGTATCACCTGCCTCAAAATAGCGCTCTTCATCAAACACGCTGTAATTGGGTAAGCATTGTTTAAAATAGGTGGCTTGGATTTTGCCGTTTTGTAGCAGGCTGGCTGCGTTATACAAATGGCCATTTTCCTCATGCGGATGGCCTACAAGTAGGCTGACATTATTTGCATGCTCTGCAAGCCCCACCAATGCTTGCTTGCAGGCCTGCTTAAAATCATCGCGGAATAATAAATCTTCTGGCGGGTATCCACAAAGTGCTAATTCAGGCGTAATAACCAAACTGGCGCCAGCAAGTTTTGCTTGTTCAGCAAAGTCTAGTATTTTGGCTGCGTTGCCCGTAATATCGCCAACGATGCAGTTGATTTGGGCAAGTGCGATTTTCATATGTTTAGTATTGGAACCTAGTATTTTCCACCAGCATTTTTGATCAAACTGACGATTTTCGCATCACCTTTTTTAAGCGCATACACATAAGCAGTAAGGCCGTACTTGTCGCGGGCTTTTACATCTGCCTTGTATTCTAGTAACAATTTCACCATATCTGCGCTGCCAGTATCTACTGCCAATTGTAATAGCGGTGTGCCTTCAGAGTCTTCATGGTCAACATCCGCTTTGTTTACTAATAGCGTTTTTGCCACTTCAACTTGCGCTTTTTTTACTGCCCAAGTCAGTGCTGTCCAGCGCGATTGATCTTGCTCGTCTACTTTAGAACCCTTGCTGAGCATATAAGCCACGGCAGGCGCGTGACCTTCGCGCGCGGCATACATTAGCGCGGTGGCGCCCAATCTATCATGCGCGTTGGCTTGTGCACCTTGTGCCATTAACGCAGTAATAGTGGGCACGTCACCACTTTTGGCGGCGTACATCAGCGGCGTTTTGCCGTCATCACTTTTGGCGTTGGCATCCACGCCATTTTTAATCATCAAGTCAACAATGGCAGAATAGCCAGAAGTTGACGCCATGCCAAATGCACTCCAGCCACTTTCATCGCGAATTTTCGGGTCGGCGCCTTTATCTAGCAGCACCTTTACTGTTTCTACGTGGTTTTTCTTGGTGGCAAACATAATCGGCGTCCAGCCACCGTTGTCTTTGGCATTGACTTGCGCACCTTTACTGATAAGCAAACTAGCGACTTCGGCACGATTTTTACGCGCGGCGTACATCAGCGCAGTAATGCCGTTTTCGTCTTTGGTGTCTGCATTCACGCCGCTGATTAACATGGCTTTCACTGTTGGCAAATCACCTTTAGATGCTGCAGTGAGCAGATAGGCGATGTCTTCTGCCGCCATACCAGATTGTACAAAACCTAGTTGCGAAACAAATAATAAACACAAGATTAAATATTTTCTCAAAATTAGCCTTTATGCTTAATAGCAAGCAAAACAGCCTCGCCCAAACCTGCAGGGGAGTTGGCCACCACACAGCCTGCGTTTTCTAGCGCTTTAATTTTATCTTCGGCACGGCCACTGCCGCCAGAGATAATCGCCCCAGCATGCCCCATGCGCTTACCTGCAGGCGCGGTTAAGCCTGCAATATAGGCAGCTACAGGTTTAGATACGTGGTGTTTAATGTAGTCAGCGGCGGCTTCTTCATCGCTGCCACCAATTTCGCCCACCATAATAATGGCTTCAGTTTCTGGGTCGTCTTCAAACATTTTTAAGCAATCAATAAAGTTTAAGCCTTTAA
>JANNWI010000120.1:0-8404 GCA_031414715.1 Methylophilaceae bacterium
GCTAGTGATATAAACCCGCTTAGTTTCCACGTCCTGCACAGGGTGGTTGGCACCATGATGGCCAAATTTCATTTTAATTGTTCTGGCGCCACTTGCCAGCGCCAGCAATTGATGGCCTAGACAAATACCAAAGGTGGGGATACCCGTTTCTACCAATGTTTTGATAGCACTAATGGCGTAATCGCAAGGCTCTGGGTCGCCAGGGCCGTTACTTAAAAAGATACCATCGGGTTTATAACTTAAAGCTTCTTGCGCTGTGGCTTGCGCAGGCAATACGGTGACTTTGCAGCCGCGAGAAACCAGCATGCGTAAAATGTTACGTTTTACACCGTAATCAAAAGCAACAACATGATATTTAACTGCTGGCGCCGCGCTATAGCCAGCACCCAGAACCCATTCGCCTTGTGTAAATTCATATGCTGTCTTGCAACTAACAACTTTAGCTAAATCCATGCCAGATAAACCAGGGAATGCTTTGGCAAGCTGCAGCGCTTTAGCCTCATCAAGCTTTTCGTTTGCCGCTTGGCTCGTCATAATACAGCCCGCTTGTGCACCTTTTTCACGCAAATGCCGAGTAAGCGCACGCGTATCAATATCGGCAATCGCGACAATATTGCTGACTTTTAAATAGTTAGTTAAATTTTGTGTGCTGCGGAAATTGCTTACCAGTAAAGGTAAATCACGAATGATTAAACCTGCTGCACAGATTTTCTCAGATTCAACATCTTCAGGATTAACACCAGTATTGCCAATGTGCGGATAAGTGAGCGTGACAATTTGTTCAGTGTAAGAGGGATCTGTGAGAATTTCTTGATAGCCCGTCATGCTAGTGTTAAATACCACCTCGCCAACGGTGTGGCCCAGAGCGCCAATGGCAACGCCTTTAAAAACAGTTCCATCTGCTAACACTAATACCGCCGGGACAGTTATTGATACCGCTGTTTTTGACACCGTAAAGCTCCTTAATTTCGACACGAGGCATATCACCACTTTAGCCAAACAGCAGATATGCAAAACGGGAGGAGCTTTTGGACTCTTCCCGTTTCAGAATTAACAAATTATAGCGGAGATTGACTTAAATTTCAAGCTTGACATGCAGATTTGTGACTTGCTTATCTTGCAGTTTACCTAGCAAAATTTGCGCACAAACTGCACCAATCAGTGCTAATAGCATATCCCACTGTGTATCCCATACGTCGCCCTGTGTACCAAGAAAGGCCTCTGCGGAGCTGCCAGATGCGACTGCTATCCACCATTCCAAAAACTCGTAACAAGCACTAATGCTTAGGCAAATGCAGCACACAATAAAAAATAGCCACGCGCTACTTTTCACTACACTTTTCCTGATTAGAATCTCACGTGCAACCATGGCAGGTACAAAGCCCTGCGCAAAATGCCCTATACGGTCGTAATAGTTTCTATCTAAAGCAAATGCGTCTCTCAGCCAATTAAATATTGGCACCTCATTAATTGGAACCAGTGCATAAGTATAATGACCACCGACCATCAAAATGATGGCGTGTACCAAAATTAAGACATACAAAAAGTTGGTAAGCGGAAATTTTTTGTAGTTAAAATACAATATCGGCAACGCAATAAAAATGGGGAATACTTCTAAAAACCAAGTAAAGTAATCATACGGATTGGTGGCAGACCAAATCAAAACACATGCAAGTATTAACACTAAAACAGTGAAAAAATAACTTTGTCTAGTCATTAGTTTGAATTGGTCTTTAGTGTAAATTAGCCATAATTTAGGCTTAGCCTTGCTATCAGACTACAATTAATCTGGTTGATAAACTGCATAGCAATTGCGTCCTTGGCGCTTGGCAACATACATCGCATCATCCGCATGTTTAATCAGTTGGTTAGGGTTGTCGTCATGCTGCGGATAGAGCGCAATCCCTATACTTACCCCCACTTGCAGAGTTTTTTCTGCTATTTGAAATGGCTTATCCAATTCCTTTATCACTTTTTCAACAGTAGCCATCAGTTGCTGCTCATCACTCAGTTTAGGCAGCAAAATCACAAACTCATCACCGCCAATACGCGCCACAGTATCTTCTGCGCGCAGCAAGTGAGTTAGGCGTTCTGCTACTTTTTTTAGCAGCTGGTCGCCAATCACATGCCCGTACGTGTCATTCACTACTTTAAAGTAATCTAAATCTAAAAATAGCACTGCAACTATATCATCTGCACGACTGGCCTCTTTTAACGCTTGCTCCATTCTATCTTCTAACAAACGACGGTTTGGCAAGCCAGTCAGCACATCATTGTTCGCCATGACAGTCAGTGCAGAGGTTGAGCTTAACATTTGATCAAATAACTTTTGTCGTTTCTTGCTTTGAAAAATAAGCCCGGCCAATATAATCAAAAAGAATAAAGTAATAATTATCGGTGCAATTAATTTTTTATAAATTTGCTGATGCCAATTAGTGACCGCCACGTCTATGCCCAGCATAACAAAATTAGGTGTCTCGATTGTGCTGGTTAGTGGCACGAGCGCACTCACCCATGTGCCCCAGCGGTCAGTCACAGGGCCTTCAACTAGCGCTTTTCTGTTCTGCATACCTTGCTTTAAATCTTCGCTAGCTTCTGCAAATATATCTCCTAAATGCGAGATTTCTGATGGTGGTTGTGAGATAGCGTCTAATAAAAATTTGACTTGTATTTTATCTTTTTGATGTTGCGTGTAAAGCAGGTAAATAAAATGGCAGTTTTTATTGGCTTTGCACGCGCTATTTAATTGTAGTTTCAGCCGGGCTAAATCAGCCTCTTTTAACGCATCTGGGTTGGTATTTAACGTATTGGCATGTGGTTGCCAATCAATCGATTGCTCGATAGTTCTAGCATAAACTATTAAATTGTCACGCATTTCCTCATCTTGAGATTGAGCCAAATAAAATATATAAAGCAAACCAATAAGCAATGTGAGGAAAAACAGTGCCCAGTACCAATTTTTAACTTGGTCTTGCGATCGCTTAAATTTAATAGATTCAATCATATGTAAAAATTCGTATAAATATTTACATTACTCATTTTTTGCCGTGGAGCGAGCTTACTTTAAGCGCAATACGTCTTGCATGTCGAACAAGCCAGTTTTTTTACCTTGTAAAAACTTAGCTGCACGTAATGCGCCTAAAGCAAACGTTGCGCGGCTGCTGGCTTTGTGGGTAATTTCCACTCGCTCGCCTATACCTGCAAATATAACCGTGTGATCACCCACCACATCACCGCCGCGTAAAGTGGCAAAACCTATTTTTCCAGCCTCGCGCTCGCCCGTTACGCCTTCGCGCGCGTAAATAGCGCAATCTTTCAACTCTTGCCCCAAACCAGTTGCTGCGGCCTCACCCAACCTTAAAGCGGTGCCAGATGGCGCATCGACTTTATGTCGATGATGCATCTCCACTACCTCAATGTCGTAGCCATCATTCAGCACCGCGGCCGCTTGCTCCACTAAACTAAGCAGCAAAGTCACGCCCACGCTCATGTTTGGCGCAAATACAATAGCAGTGTTTTTGGCATCTGCTTCAATTTTTACTTTTTGCTCTACGGTGAAGCCAGTGGTGCCTATCACGTGCTTTACCTTGTAATGCTGGCAGATTTCCAGATAATCCAAACTCGCTTCTGGCCTAGTAAAATCAATCAGCACATCTGCGCCTTGCAACGTTTCTACAGCATCATCGCTAATGTACACACCTGTATTTTTGCCAACTGACTCACCAGCATCACGGCCTATACTGACACTGCCTGCCCTGTCAATTGCGCCAAATAATTGCAGGTCAGCATCATCCAAAACGCCTTGAATCAACGCTTGTCCCATGCGCCCACTGGCGCCTGCAATGACTATTTTTAATGACATATCTAAATTCTGCTCATATTAAAATTATCAATCAATTTTTTAGTTACCACATAACATCGCCAATAAAAAGCATTAGCGAGTTAGTGTCCACTGAAAGATTGATTTTTAGCTACCGCTAAAAACCAATCTTTTCTAACATACGCTCAAAATAACCAGGCGCTTCTTCTGCAGGCAATGGCGGCTCAATTTTTTTAGGTTTTGTAGTTGTTGGCGCGACAGCATTATCAGTTTTCGGCATCTCAACACTTGGGACAACGTCTTCAGGAGATTGTAGATTTTTCAAATCCAAGCTTCTATCCATTCTAAAAATCAAACGTTCACCGTCCTTGGCAGCTGGCATTGCCACTGGATTTAGGTCTGAGGTAGCAGCCACGGGTGCATCTATGATAGGTGCTTTTATGACAGGCACTTTAATCGCAGGCGCCTCTACTACAGGTGCAGTAATGACTGGCGCTTCTGCTGTTGGTACAGCCAGTGTTGGCGCATCAGTAGTTGGTACTTCTGTAGCTGGGGCATCTGGCGCTAATACACCACCAATTGGCACCGCTAACATAGATGGCGTATCTGGCGTGGCAACATCTATTGACGCAGCATCGCCAGCAGCCGCACTGGTATTGGCTTCCAGGGCATCTGTTTTTTCTCGCATGATTTCTGGCGCTACAGACGCTTTTTCTAGTTCTTTTAATGGTTCAATTTTTACAGCTTCATTTTTTACTGGTTCATCTTTTTTCCAAAACTTCAGCTTATCTGTCCAGCTGGTTTCTTGCTTAGGCTTTGGCTCTACCGTAATTGTTTTTGCGACTGCACTCTCATTGCCAGTGGCTGCCCCAGCCGCACCTTCAGGCACCACATCACCACGCACTTTGGTCAATAAATCTTTATCAAAATCTAAAATCACACGACGTTGCTCAACAATTTTACCCGCTTGCCGCAATTGGTAAAAATAATCCCAGCGATTGGTATGAAAGCTATCCACCAATAGCGGTGAGCCCATGATAAATTTGACTTGAGATTTGGTCATGCCAGGACGCAGTTGCAGCAACATTTTTGATGTCACCACGTTGCCTTGCTGAATATCCATCTTAAATGGCTTAACCGTAGGAACCACAGAGCCGCAGGCGACAAGTAAGGTACAGAGTAAAATTAAAAAATAGCGCATGAATTATTGGAGTTAAAGACTTATTACTGAATTGGCGTTAATATAACACGATGAAGTAAAGGCTAAAACCTTAAAAGTGATTTAAGCACTTTTAGCGTCTCATTTATTATATGGAAACGAGCAAAAAGATGCATGATCAAAAAGATTTAAAAAACGCTGGCTTGAAGGCAACGTTACCACGGCTAAAAATTTTAGAGCTGTTTGAAACCAGCAAAGAGCGCCACATGTCGGCCGAAGATGTGTATAAAATTTTAATCACCACCGGCGAAGATGTTGGCTTGGCCACTGTGTATCGCGTACTGACACAATTTGAAGAAGCTGGGCTACTTTTGCGCCACCATTTTGAAAGCGGGAAAGCGGTATTTGAGCTTAACGAAGGCACCCATCACGACCATATTGTGTGCGTAAAATGCGGTCGCGTAGAAGAGTTTTACGACGAAGAAATTGAAAAGCGCCAGAAAGATGCGGCAGAATCACGCGGTTTTGTGATGCAAGAGCATTCGTTGATGATATACGGTATCTGTAAAGAACAGCCGTGCGGTAAAAAAAGATAAAGTACTCTAAATAAGGTCAGCCTGACGAGCAAGTCGTGCGTTTAAAACAAAAAAAGTAATAACAATTCTAATATTTTTTGAGGAACACAACATGTCTAAACCATATTCTTCTCTAATTGCTAATGCTGCAAAATATTCTTTTGCGCTTGTTTTAGCCGCTACTATTACTGCATGCGGCACCAACCCTGTTACCAAGAAAAAAGAATTTCAATTCGTTTCGCAAGATAAAGAAATCGCCATTGGTAAACAAAATTACGCACCTGCTCGCCAATCACAAGGTGGTGATTACATTATCGACCCAGAACTCACCGCTTATGTACAAGGTATCGGCACTCGCTTAGGCAAAGTGTCTGACCGCCCCGAATTACCTTATGAATTTGTAGTGCTAAATGACTCCACACCTAACGCATGGGCTATGCCTGGCGGTAAAATTGCTTTTAATCGCGGCTTGTTATACGAGTTGAATAGCGAGGCTGAGCTGGCAGCGGTGATGGGTCACGAGATTGTGCATGCGGCCGCACGCCACGGTGCAAAAAGTATGGAGCGTGGCATCTTTATGCAAGGCGCCATGATTGCGGTGGGCATTGGCACGGCAAATACTGATTATGCCAATTTGGCAGTAGGCGCCTCACAATTGGGTGCGCAGCTTATTGGTAGTAAATATGGGCGCGATGCAGAAAGTGAATCTGACTACTACGGCATGAAATATATGAAAGCCGCTGGTTACGACCCGGCCGCTGCCTTGACATTGCAAGAAACTTTTGTGCGCCTAAGCAAAGATCGAAAAAGTGATTTTATTACGGGCTTATTTGCTAGCCACCCACCCTCTCAAGAACGTGTGGACGCCAATAAAGTCACCTTAGCTAAAATAGGCGCGGGCGGCGATATGGGCAAAGACGCATACACGCAAAAAGTAGGTAAACTCAAAGCCACGCAACCCGCATACAAAGCCTATGACGATGCCATCGCAGCACTCAAGAAAAACGATACCGCAACCGCCACTACATTGGCGCAAAAAGCCATTGCCGGTGAGCCACGTGAGCCACGTTTTCAAGAGTTGCTGGGCGATATTGCACTGAGCCAAAAGAAAAATACAGAAGCACTGGCGTATTACGATAAAGCCATTAAAATGCAGCCTGATTATTTTAAACCGCACGTGCAAAGCGGCATTGCCTTATATAACATGGGCAAAAAGAAAGAAGCTGAACCGTTCTTAATCCGTGCTAATCAGTTGCTACCCACCGCGCCAGGCCATGCCTTATTGGGCGATATTGCAGAGGAGCGTGGCGATATTGATGGCGCGCTGCAACATTACCAAATTGCCGCCACATCAAACTCCGAAATTGGCAAACAAGCCAACGAGCACGCGGTTAAGCTAGATTTACCGCGCAACCCAAGCAAATATATTCGCAGCGGCGCGCAAGCTGATAACAGCGGCAATTTATTTGCGGTAGTCGAGAATGGTACCAGCCTACCAGTCGGACGTGTACAGGTTAGAATAGTTAAATATGATGCACAAACTGGCCGCGCTGTTGGGCAAAGCCAACCGATGATTATTAACGGTGTGCAACCCGGCAAGCGTAACCAAATTAATACCGGTGAACGCGTAAAAACTGCACAAGAAGCACAACTGTATAAAGTGGTAGTGGAAGCGGCAGGGTTGGCAAAGTAAAAATATTGCGTTTAATATAAAGTCAATATTTAGCGGGGGCTAGATGTTTACTATAATAAAAAATTTGCGCGGCAAAGGCTTTAAAAGACGATTGCAGCACCCTATAGACGAGTTTTATGACCGTGTATTTAGGGTTAAAACTTTTGCTTACAAAAAATATTCTGACGACCTGAATGACCCTTTGTGGAAAGGTGACTACATGCCAACGAGTTACCTGAGCGCATTTAGGTTACTTAAAGCGTCCAATGTTGATAAAAATAGTGTCATTATTGATTTTGGCTGTGGCTTAGGTAGAGTCGTGTTTGCGGCGGCTCATTTAGGAGCTAAACAAAGCATTGGTGTAGAGTTTGATGAAGAGCTTTTTAAAGCCGCCGAATCAAATAAATTATCATCAAAATTTAAAGATGAAGTGTCTTTTGTTCACCAAGATGCATCCACATTTAACATACCAAAGGACGCCAATATATTCTTCTTTTTTAATCCATTTGGCGCTGCAACCATGACAGATGTTATTAGTAAAATTGAAGAATCTATCGAAACGAAGCCCAGAAAAATTTGCGTTGTTTACTATAACCCAAAATTTCAATCTGCATTAAAAGCATCTAAGCAGCTCAAACTTGTCGATGAGTGGCCTGTAGGTAAAATACCCTATGTGACTCAGTTTTGGGCAAATTGACCAACCAGAATTGGTTGCTCAAACGCTCCACTATTAAGATTCTAGGCGATTAGCTTGGATGCGATTTGCGGATGCTTTACCCAAATTCCTAAACTGTCCTCTACCGATTAAAGCTAACCTCTTAGAGGCAATTGGAGTAGAAAGTAAATGGGGCAGACACCATTAACAATAGAGGGCGCAGCACTTTTTTTGGAGATAGCATGAAAAAACAACGTTTCAATATTGGCATTCAATCAGCTCTTTTAATGACGTACTTAACTTTTACATTACAAGCTTGCGCGGGTGGCTATGACAATAGCGCGCCCGCAACTAGCGGCACAGAAAAAGTTGCGTCACAAAAAGCCGAAGCCACGCAAACTGTGTTTAAAGTGGTCACAGGCACATCGCCAGTTTATTCGATTAATGATAAAGAAAATCCAGCAATTACGCTGAAACGTGGTGTCACTTATACGTTTGAGTTAAAAGCCACTGGTCATCCGTT
>JANNWI010000121.1:0-2572 GCA_031414715.1 Methylophilaceae bacterium
GGCTCACCCGCTAATTTATCGGGCAAATTATTTAATATTGTGGCTTATGGCCTTAATGAAAATGAAGAGATTGATTACGATGAAATGGAACGTATTGCCATTGAAGCGAAACCAAAACTATTAATCGGCGGGGCCAGTGCATATGCGCTGCGTTTCGATTGGGCGCGCATGGCGGAGATTGCCAAAAAAGTGGGTGCGTATTTTATGGTTGATATGGCGCATTACTCTGGCTTAATTGCTGGTGGCGTATATCCAAACCCTGTGCCACATGCTGACTTTGTCACATCGACTACGCACAAAACTTTGCGTGGCCCACGTGGCGGCATAATTTTAGCCAAAGCAGAATTTGAAAAATCGATTAATTCTTATGTTTTTCCAGGTTTACAAGGCGGGCCACTGATGCACGTGATTGCTGGTAAAGCGACAGCTTTTTTGGAGGCTGCGCAACCTGAATTTAAAGTGTATCAAGCACAAGTGATTAAAAATGCGCAAGCCATGGCTGAAACCTTGATTGCGCGAGGTTTACGTATTATTTCTGGCCGCACCGAAAGCCATGTATTTTTGGTGGATTTACGTCCGAAAGGCCTCACCGGTAAAGCCGCAGATGCGGCATTGGGTTTAGCGCACATTACCGTCAATAAAAACAGCATCCCTAACGATCCTGAAAGCCCGTTTGTCACCTCTGGCATTCGTATCGGCTCACCTGCCATTACTACGCGCGGCTTTAAAGAGGAAGAGGCGAAAATGGTGGCGCATTTAATTGCCGATGTGTTGGATAACCCAACCGATGAAGCCGTGATTACAGCCACAAAAGCAAAAGTACACGCATTAACAGACAAGTTTCCAGTGTATGGCCAATAGTCGTCAGTCATTAGTCGTAAGACTTAAGTTAAAAGCTTAATAAAACAACTATGACCAATGATTTACAACTAAAGACTACCTACTAAAGACTTACGACTAAATTATGAAATGTCCTTTTTGTGGTGACGCGGATACGCAAGTGATTGATTCTAGAGTCAATGACGAAGGCGATTCGATTCGCCGTCGCCGCAAATGCGGGGCTTGTGACAAGCGATTTACCACCTATGAAACCGCTGATTTGCATTTGCCGCAAGTGGTCAAACAGAACGGTACGCGTGAGGAGTTTAATCGCGAAAAATTGCGCCTTTCTTTTACCCGTGCTTTACACAAGCGGCCTGTGCCCACCGAATATGTAGACCGTGCGCTTGACCATATTGTGCAAAAAATGTTGGCACGTGGCGAGCGTGAAATCCCAGCCCGCGATTTAGGCGAAAGTGTGATGAGCGAGCTCAAGCTGATGGATAAAGTGGCTTACATTCGCTTTGCCTCGGTGTATCGTAGTTTTTCTGATGTGGATGATTTCCACGATGTCATTCGTGACTTGTAACGGTGTTTAGCGCCAACGATCATTTATATATGACTCGCGCTTTGCAACTGGCAGAGCAAGGTTTGTACTCAACTTATCCAAATCCTAAGCCAAACCCACGCGTGGGTTGCGTCATTGTGAAAGATGGCCCAAAAGGAAAGATAGTTGTGGGTGAGGGCGCGCATTTAAAAGCTGGCGAGCCGCATGCCGAAGTGTTTGCTTTGCAAGAAGCTGGCGATTTGGCAAAAGGTGCAACTGCTTATGTCACCCTTGAGCCTTGCAGCCATAGTGGCCGAACTCCGCCATGCTCTCAAGCCATCATTAATGCTGGCATCACAAAAGTGATTACTGCCATGCAAGACCCGAACCCACTAGTAGCAGGCAGCGGTTTAGCGCATTTGCAAGCGCATGGCGTAGAAGTCGCTAGTGGGTTGATGCAAGCGCAAGCAGAGGCGCTAAACCTAGGTTTTATCTCGCGGATGACGCGTAACACGCCTTATGTGCGTAGTAAAATTGCCGCCAGTTTAGATGGTAAAACTGCGCTCAATAATGGTGTCAGTCAGTGGATAACGGGCGAAGCAGCAAGAGCGGATGTGCAGCATTGCCGCGTGCGTAGTTGCGCTATCCTCACTGGCGTGGGTACGGTGTTAGCAGATAATCCAAGCATGACAGTGCGTTCAAGCAGTCAGCCTGCAGACCGCATGGGTATTGCCTTTCAGCCTATGCGTATTATTGTGGATAGCGCATTAAAAACGCCGCTAAACGCAAAAATATTGGCTGGTGGCAATGCGCTAATTGCGTTTGCACAAGCGAATCCGCAAAAAGAATCTGCATTATTAGCTGCTGGCGCAGAGTTACTTTGTATCCCAAATGATCAGGGTAGAGTGTGCCTAAAAACGCTGTTAAGCCACCTTGCAAGCTGCGAAATCAACGAAGTGCTAGTAGAGGGTGGCGAAGGCTTAAACGGCGCGTTGCTGGCGCAAGGCTTAATTGACGAGCTGTTGATTTATTATGCGCCAAAATTAATGGGCAGTGCCGGTAAAGGTTTATTTGCGATGCCTGCTTTAACGACAATGCAACAAGCGCTTGATTTACAAATTCTAGACGTCAGACACATCGGCAATGATATTCGGTTGCGCGCTAAGCCACTTTTAAAAACAGCACTAAAACAAGCATGCTGATTGA
>JANNWI010000122.1:0-6432 GCA_031414715.1 Methylophilaceae bacterium
AGCCCAGCATCGTTAGAAACACGCATGCAGTTGAGAGCTTGGATTGGCAGTCATTATAATTGGCAGCGAATAGCCGAAAAAACCTATAAAGAATACTGCGGTATGTTTTAAAATTAGTTTGATGAATCATTTATTACTAAATTAAAACAATTACATACTCTTGTCATATTGGTAAATTAACCTACAAGCCCTTATAGAAATTCTGCGCAATTTCATGTTTTGATTCAAGGGTTTGATTCAATGGCTTGATTTAAGGGTTTGATTAAATGGTGCGATTTCAGCAACAATTCAATTTTAGTAAAGCCTTAAGTGCAAGGCAGCTTATTAAAATATTAATCGATCCGATATTAATAATAGCCATGCTATATGGCTTAGCTATTATTATTGAAGGAAAGCTTAGTTCACACTATATCTTACTTTCTATTTTAGCTTTCACATTAAGCTTTCCTGGATCTTGGCGTGGCGCACAAAATATTGCGCAAGATATGCTTGTCACTTTTCGGCAGTGGTTTCTAATCGTTGGTATCTTATTCTTTTTTGGCTATGCAACTAGCTACCTTTATATTTTTACACCACATGTTATTTTAAATTGGGTAGTTACTACTCCGTTTGTTTTACTGGCGGCGCACTGGGTTCTAGGCAAATATTTGTCTAGTCAGTATTACATTTCACAAGTTAAAAAAACGGCCATTATTGTTGGCTGTAACGAACTTAGCCAACAGCTTAAAAGTAGAATAGTGGCAGATAAAGAAGTCACGATTGAGTTAAAGGGCTTTTTTGATGAAATATCAACCAAAACCACTGCCTTTTCAGCTGAAAGTACCAATGCGTTAATCGGTAATCTAGATCAAATAGCAGATTATGTGCGCCAGCATGCAATTGATATTATTTATATCACTCTGCCACCATCAATGCATGCACAGATAATGACGCTACTAGATGACTTAAAAGATACAACTGCCTCCATTTATTTTGTGCCTGATTTTTTTATGGCAGATTTGATTCAAGGCAGAATTGATGAAATTGATGGTTTGCCTGTCGTTGCCGTTTGTGAAACCCCATTTACTGGTTTTGATGGTTTTATAAAAAGATTAAGCGATATTGTGATTGCCAGCATACTTTTATTTTTGTTGCTGCCAATATTATTATTAATTGCACTAGGAGTTAAGTTAAGTTCAGCAGGCCCTGTTTTATTTAATCAGCGACGATATGGTTTAGATGGGCAAGAAATTGTTGTTTATAAATTCAGATCAATGACAGTCGCAGAGAATGGTACGAATGTAATACAAGCTACAGTGAATGATGCAAGAGTGACTAAATTTGGTAAATTTATCCGCAAAACCTCACTTGATGAGTTACCACAATTTTTAAATGTGTTGCAGGGTAGAATGAGTGTTGTAGGCCCGCGACCACATGCAGTTACACACAATGAAATGTATCGCAAAATTATTAAAGGTTACATGATTAGACATAAAGTGAAACCAGGCATTACAGGCTGGGCGCAAGTGAATGGATTTAGAGGCGAGACAAAAACAACAGAAAGTATGAAGTCTCGTATTGATTATGATTTAGAATATTTAAAAAAGTGGTCTTTATCACTTGATTTCACCATTATTATTAAAACGATATTTCTTGTTTTTAAAGATACAAAAGCTTACTAGCAATAATTATTTAGCTAAGTTTATCAATTCAAAGTAAACCAATCAGCCAAAAAATCACCCAAATTAAAGCTTATTCCCAATAGCCTATCTGGGCTAATCTAGTCATAAAGAACTACGCTTTTCATTTAAAATTAATTTCTTTTAGTCTTTCTGTCATTAAAATCGGAAAATATTTTTTTGGCCGATTAAATTCAGCCGTTAAATACTTTTATCGCTGGCTCGACCTAGTCTATATGTACTATATTTTTAATAAATATTTAATACAGATGTCAACAAGATAGAACATACTTAAAGGTAGTTTAAATAGGTAATTTTGTTTTAATCATATTTGAGGAGGTCACGAAATGACTTTGAAAAAAATTGCAATAGGAATCGCTTTATTAACTTTATCTTTTGGTGCAATAGCAGCCCAACCAAGAGCCTACAATCTGACGCCATCTACTGAAAAACTTTTTGTAGCCACTGCAGGTGAGGTGATTCTAACGTTTTTATCCAAAACTGCTGCCTATTCAAATGATCTATATTTGCAAGGTGTACCTGATTCTATTTTAAATAACCAAACTGCAAAACCTGGTGCGCAGTACTCATTAGGCAGCTTTCAAGCAGGTGCAGAGCTTGCATTTACCATGTTTGTAAAAACGACTGGATTTGCTTACTACACTGGAGATGCTAGCCGCAACCCTGATAGCTTTATTCATGCAGCATACGATTTGACCTCAAATCAATCACTTAATATTGGATTCGAAGATATTTTTGGTGGTGGTGATAAAGATTATGATGATTTGGTGTTTTCATTAACAAACGTAAGCGTTGGGCCGTCAGTATCACCAGTTCCAGAACCGCAAATTGTGGCTTTGCTAGCAGCTGGCTTGATGCTGATAGGTTTTTCTGCTCGCCGAAAAGTATAGTTTTTGCACTAAAATAGTGTTGATATTAGGCATTAAGCTTCATAGTTAAGCTTTAATTGTGACAAAGATGTCACAAATCTGCAATTTAACTGCAAACATGCTTCATTAAAATAGTCATTTATATTTAACTTTCACTTGGTTAAAAAATGTCAATAATGAAAACTGTTAATCAATTAAGTACTAAAAATCATACGCTTAACTCTAGTTGCGGCTTTACTTTGCTAGAACTGTTGGTGGTAATGGTTATTATCGGCTTATTAGCGGGCTATGTTGGGCCTAAGTATTTTGAGCAAATTGGTAAATCAGAAACTAAAACGGCAAAAGCACAAATAGATGCAATCGGAAAAGCGCTTGATCAATACCGAATTGATACAGGGCACTACCCTAATGTTGAGCAAGGTTTGGCTGCACTTGATAGAAACCCAGGCAACGAGCCGAAATGGGCTGGGCCATATTTGAAAAAAAATATCCCAAATGATCCATGGGATAAGCCTTATGTTTACAAATCACCTGGTGAGCATGGCGATTATGATTTATACAGCTTTGGTAAAGATGGGCAAGCTGACGGCGAAAAAGAATCTGAAGATGTCGTGAGTTGGTAGGGCGCAAATGGATTTTCAGGTGAAAGCAGTGCAAGGTCGAGAAATGCTATTGTTAAGCATATCTGCCATGCATGCAGATGATGCGATTGCACAAGTAAAAGCAAAAGGCTATACACCAATTGCAGTAAAAGCTTTATCGCAGTCACTATTTAATATCAGGCAAAAACCATTTCCATTAGCTTTATTTAGTCAAGAGCTATTAGCGTTGCTAGAGGCTGGCCTAAACTTGGTTGAGGCAATTGAGACATTGGCCGAAAAAGAGTTCCGGCCAGAAGTAAAGCAAAAGCTAGATAGCCTTTTGCAATCACTGTATCAAGGCCAAACTTTTTCATCTGCGTTAGAGCTGCAATCACAACAATCCAATGCTTTTCCTGTTTTGTATGTGGCAACCGTGCGCGCTAGCGAAAAAACAGGCGATTTATCCGAGGCGCTTACTCGATATGTGAGTTATGAGCAACAATTAGGAATAGTGAAGAAAAAGATTATCAGTGCATCTATTTACCCTGCCATGTTAATCATTGTGGGCAGTTTAGTAATTGGCTTTTTACTTGGATTTGTAGTGCCAAAATTTAGCAAAATTTATGAGGATACTGGAGGCAATTTACCTTTCTTATCTCAAGTATTATTGGCTTGGGGCGTACTATTAGAAACGCATGGCAAACAAGTGTTGGCAATGATTGGGGTAGGTATTTTTACGCTTATTTTTGTCTTAAAACAGCCATCAACTAGAAAATGGCTTAGTCAAATTTTTTGGAAAATTCCTGCGTTGGGACAGCGTTTGCGTATTTACCAAATGGCACGCTTTTATCGCACATTGGGAATGTTGCTAAAAGGTGGCACACCTATTTTGGCGTCTCTGCAATCCGTTTCTGGCTTGCTTGATACTGCTTTACAACATCAAATGAGCCAAGCAACGGCGGCTATTAGTGAGGGGCAAACCATTTCGATAGCTATGGAGCAGGCAGGTTTAACCACGCCTATTGCGTTACGTATGTTACGCGTGGGTGAGCGCGGCGGAAAAATTGGTGACATGATGGAACGCATTGCAGCTTTTTACGATGAAGAGTTAGCGCGTTGGATAGACTGGTTTACTAAGTTATTTGAGCCTATTTTAATGCTGTTGATTGGTTTGGTCATTGGCGTTGTTGTGTTGCTTTTGTACATGCCTATTTTTGAACTGGCAGGAAATATTCAATAATGAATGCGCCATTATTATCTCAAGCACTTGTAGAGCAAAACATAGCGCAAGTTAGTATTATTCAGCCTGCGCATCTTCAGAAAGCGCATATTCAGCAAGCAAAAGCGCAGGCACTCGCTCAAAAACGTAGTGTCATTGAAGTGTTAGAAGAGCTATCAGGGCTAGAGCAAGAGGCATTTTTGCAAGCGCTTAGCGCGACATTACAATTTATATCAATCAGCATGAAGGAATTGCATAACTTAGAAGTGGCATTTGAGCTTATTACTTTTTCTACTGCGCAAAAGAAACAATGCCTAGCTTTTAGACACGACAAAAATTTAATCCTAGTTTTTGCAGATCCATTTGATGACAATTTGCAAGATTGGGCAGTAGAACAGTTTAAACAACCATTTAGCGTGCGCTTAGCGCACCGTAGCGATATTGCTGCCTATTTAGCGCAACACGAAGAAACCATGCGTGCAATGGACGGTATGCAACCAGCGACAGATAGCAACCTTGTCGAATCCGACGAGGTGGTGGCCAATTTATCATTAAAAACCATTAATGAAGACACTAATCCCACCATTAAATTGGTTAATTCCACCTTATATGACGCGTTAAAAATAGGTGCTAGCGATATTCATTTTGAATGTTCAAATACTGGCCTATCCATTAAATATCGTATTGACGGTGTAATCGCAAATATTGGTGGTGTAAAAGGTATAGATAACGCAGATCAAGCTATTTCACGTATTAAAGTGATGGCGCAACTAGATATTGCCGAGCGCCGCATTCCGCAAGATGGTCGCTTTAAAGTGATTGTACAAAGCCGTGAAGTAGATTTTAGGGTTTCTATTATGCCAAGCGTATTTGGCGAGGATGCCGTGTTGCGTGTGCTTGACAGAAAAGCGTTGTCTGAACAAGCGCAAGGTTTAAGTCTGCAAGCATTAGGTTTCGATGCCAAAACCATTACGCAGTTTCGTAAATTAGCCAGCGAGCCATATGGAATGGTGTTGGTTACAGGCCCTACTGGCAGCGGTAAAACCACTTCACTTTATGCCGCTATTTCAGAGGTCAATACTGGTCACGACAAAATCATCACCATTGAAGATCCTGTGGAATATCAATTACCAGGCGTATTACAAATACCAGTGAATGAGAAAAAAGGCTTAACGTTTGCGCGTGGTTTACGCTCAATTTTGCGGCATGACCCAGATAAAATTATGGTGGGTGAAATTCGTGATGCAGAAACTGCACAAATTGCTGTGCAGGCCGCATTAACAGGGCATTTAGTATTTACCACTGTGCATGCTAATAGCGTGTTAGATGTGATTGGCCGTTTTATGCACATGGGTGTAGACCCCTATAATTTTGTAGCCGCCATGAACGGCATTATGGCGCAGCGCTTAATTCGCTCCATTTGCACGCATTGTGCAGAAGATTACACGCCTGATAATCTACTGTTAGCAGACTCTGGCATTACCCCAGAGCTGGCTGCAACGATGCATTTTAAGGTGGCCAAAGGTTGTGGTCATTGTCGTGGTACGGGTTATCGCGGTCGCAAAGCAGTAGCAGAGTTGTTAATTTTAAATGATGAGCTACGCGAAATGATTGTTGCACGCGAGCCCATACGCAAATTGAAAGAAGCCGCCAAACGCAGCGGCATGCGCACCATGCGCGACGCTGCATTGGAAGCGGTTGCCAACGGCCAAACCACTTTACAGGAAATTAATCGTGTTACATTCGTTGGCTAATTTTCTGCAAACTAGCTTTTTCAAAAAATCGCAACTTGGTGTTTACTTAGGCGCTAGCCATGTTGCATTAAACAATGGCTCAGATAACTTATTTAAAACTACTGGCAGCCAAATTGCACAGCAAAATAACGAGGCAATTCCAATTTGGCAGCAAAGTTGCACACGCTTAGAAAGCTTGTTAGAAGCTACCAAAAATAAATCAAATTCACCAATAACCATATTAATAGGTAGCGATCTAGTACGCTTTTTAGTATTGCCGCCACAGCAAGTGATGATGAAAATCCAAGAAAAAGTCGCTTATGCAACAGCTGCTTTTCAAGAAATTTATGG
>JANNWI010000123.1:0-14121 GCA_031414715.1 Methylophilaceae bacterium
CGCTATTTAAACAGGCTTAAGTCGTGTTTGACACTGTTTGCTGGCCTGGCCATCTAGACATATCCCCTGAAACACTTTATTTAAAATCTATTGCTAAAATATAGAAGGTTTATTTAGTTTCAGTTTGTAAGCTGCAATTAAATATTAAATAAATAAATGAATTTATACCCAGTCACCATCATCGAAAATTTTTATGACAACCCCGCTGCAATTAGAAATTTTGCATTGGCGCAGCAATATACTTATTGCAAAGAAGTGCCGAATATTGAATATGTTTACCCAGGCTGCAGAACTAAAGATTTGTCGTATCTTGATACGCTTTTGTTTGAAAAAATCTGTAAAAAATTAGTTTCAGTATTTCACAATGCAGAACACGATCAAATGCGTTGGCTAATTACCACTAGTTTTCAAAGTGTTTCGGCAAAATATAACCAAGGTGTAATTCATACAGACAGCAACACCGTATTTGCAGGCGTGCTATATTTATCGCCTGATGCGTCTTTAAATAGTGGTACATCGTTGTTTAAACCCAACAAAAGCTTTGATGATGCTAAATATGAGCAAGCCTTAGTGGACAATGATGCCCGTTTTAAAGCGGGTGAAATTGCCATGGATACAGGTTACCACAGCATGTTTGACGAGATTGTGCGGGTGAACAATATGTACAATACGCTGATAATTTATGAGGGGCGGCATTATCATGAAGCCTACAATTTTTTTGGTAAATCTTTGGATGATTCACGCTTAGCGCACGTTTTTTTTGTTAGTAAAATTGATGCACAAAAACAAAGTGTATTTCCTATTAGTAGGGTAAAAGCAATTGAAGTTTAAATACAGATATCGTAGCTTTTTAACTTGTTTAGCTTTAAAACGTTTTAATTAAAATATGATATCTAAAAATATTTATAGACACCAAAGTTTATTAAACCAAACTGATAGAGAACAACAAGCTGGCCATAAAAGTGTCATTTTATGGTTTACTGGGCTATCTGGCGCTGGAAAATCTACCCTTGCACATGCAGTAGAAAAAGCTTTATTTGACTTGGGCTGTCGTACTTATGTGTTTGATGGTGATAATGTGCGACATGGCTTGTGCGTAGATTTAGGATTTTCAGAAAACGATAGGCGAGAAAATATTCGTCGTATAGGTGAAATGAGCAAGCTTTTTACGCAGGCTGGTGTGCTAGCGCTTACCGCTTTTATATCTCCTTATCGAGCCGATAGGGATAGTGTTCGCAGTATGATAGCCAGAGGAAAGTTTATAGAAATATATTGCAAGGCAAGCTTGGATATATGCGAGCAACGTGACACTAAAGGCTTGTATGCCAAAGCTAGGCTTGGGGAAATTAATGACTTTACTGGAATATCTGCACCATACGAAGTACCATTCAATCCTGAAATCGAGTTGGATACTGGTACAGAGTCGTTGGATGTATGTATAAACAAGATACTTACTTATCTGGTAATGCATGGTGTAATTAAAAATTACTCGTCTATATTTAGCTCTTGAATTTTGCGCGTCAGCGTATTGCGTCCCATGCCTAGTTGGTTGGCAGCCTCAATACGCCTTCCGTTAGTATGCTGCAAAGCTTTCACTATCATCACGCGCTCAAAATCTTGTACGCGCGGTTCTAGCACATTTTGTTCGCCGCGATTTAACGCATCTGCCACCTCAAGCGCTAAGGCTTCTTGCCAAGATTGTGAACTGGCAGATTTTGCGGTGTCCTCTTTTAATTCTGGTGGTAAATCAGCCACATCAACACTTTGGCCAGGTGCCATCACAGTTAGCCAATGGCATACATTTTCTAGCTGGCGTACATTACCGCTCCAATTAACCGCAGTTAAGTAGCGCAATGCAGCAGCTGACAGTTGCTTCGGTTCAACGCCTAATTGCACAGCACTTTGCACTAAAAAATGTTTAGTCAGGTGCGGAATATCCTCACGGCGCTCGCGCAGTGGTGGCAGCCTTAATCTAATGACGTTTAAACGATGAAATAAATCTTCGCGGAATAAACCCAGTTTGACACGTTCTTCTAAATCTTGGTGGGTGGCGGCTATTACGCGAACATTAACTTTTAGCGGCTGGTGGCCGCCAACGCGATAAAACTGACCGTCAGATAACACACGCAATAATCGTGTTTGCAAATCGGCTGGCATATCGCCAATCTCATCCAAAAAAAGTGTTCCGTTATCGGCTTGTTCAAAACGCCCACGTCGTGCAGCCGCCGCGCCAGTAAATGCACCACGCTCATGGCCAAACAATTCAGACTCGAGTAAATCTTTAGGAATAGCGGCAGTATTAATGGCAATAAACGGTTTTTCGGCGCGTGGGCTGTGTTTATGTAACGCGCTGGCTACTAACTCCTTGCCACTGCCCGATTCGCCGTTAATTAGCACCGTTGCGTGTGAGCGGCTGAGGCGACCAATCGCGCGAAAAACTTCTTGCATGGCAGGTGCTTGGCCAATAATTTCTGGTGTTTCTTCTAAAGCCACATTATGCTTATTTGAATTATCTTCGGCCTGGCGCATGCTTTCTTCTACCGCACGTTTTATCACATCAATGGCTTGGTCTACATCAAATGGTTTGGCTAAATATTCAAACGCTCCGCCTTGAAATGCTGCTACGGCGCTTTCCAAATCTGAATACGCAGTCATAATAATCACAGGAATATCTGGGTAGCGTTGTTTAATCTCTGCTAAAAAATCAAGCCCAGAACCATTTGGCATGCGGATGTCGCTCACTACAACTTGTGGCTGTTCTCTATCTAGGGCGTTCATCGCCTCGGCAACAGATGAGAAAGTTTTAAACTCTAAATCGGTGCGCGCAAGCGCTTTTTCGAAAACCCAGCGAATTGATTTATCATCATCTAAAATCCAAATTGGTTTCATGGTTTCTCTTCTATTACTAAAATCTAAGCGCTAATTGTAGGAGCGATTTTTAAATCGCGAAAGTTTTTGGTTGTTTGTAAATATTTATTCGCGATTTAAAAATCGCTCCTACACAAATCATTATTGAATATTGGCATGCTTTATTACGCTACTTTCTATCGGCAGCAATATCGTAAATGTTGTGTTGCCGGGCTGGCTTTCACAATCTACCATACCCTGATGTTGCGTAATAAAAGTTTGCGCAAGTGCCAAGCCTAGGCCGCTTCCACCCTCGCGCCCAGAAACCAGCGGAAAGAAAATAATATCGCGAATATCAACAGGAATGCCTGGGCCGTTATCGCAAATTTTCATTTTATTGGCCACGCGATAGCGCTTTCTGGCAAGCGTTACTTGACGCTCTGCACGTGTTCTCAATACGACTTCGGCATTTGGGGTGCTGCTAGATTGCATAGCCTGAACGGCGTTACGCGCAATGTTTAACACAGTTTGAATCAGTTTTTCGCGGTCGCCAATTAATTCGGGCAAACTGGTATCGTAATCGCGCCTAACCTTTATATTGTTTGGCGATTCTGCCAGTAGCAAGCTACGCACACGTTCAAGTACCTCATGAATATTGGTAGGCTCGTACTTTGGCACACGGTGCGGCACTAACAGCCTATCCATCAAGCTTTGCAGCCTATCGGCTTCTTTAATAATTACTTGCGTATATTCGCGTAAACTTGGGTTTGGCAGCTCGTGTTCTAGCAGTTGCGCCGCGCCACGCAAGCCACCTAACGGATTGCGAATTTCATGCGCCAAGTTCCTTAACAGCTCAGAGTTGGCTTGTTGTTGAATCAACATGCGCTCCTCGCGTGCAATGCGTAGTTGCTGATCCATCTGTTGAAACTCTAATAGCAGCGCGGCATCGCCTATATTAACGGGCGTAACTGTGCAAGTAACCGCAAATGACTGTTGGCGAACGGTAGTAATGGCAAATTCATGTTCGCGATATGGACTATCATTTTTTACTGCGTTATCAATAGCCATTTGCAAAATTTCGCAATGCAAAAATACTTCTGAAATATGGCTGTGATGAATTTGTGTGGCACTTAACGCGAATAATATCTCTGTACTAGGGTTAGCGTAAACAACTTGGTGCGCAGCGTTAAGCAGTACTGTCGCAGTTGCCAGATGCTCTAGCCCAGCAAAACTAGATGGAATATTTTGAACCATAACCTAAGATTGTATCGTAATTGACATATTACTAATAATTAAGCAAAACATAAGCCAGCTTTTTAGGGCTGGCTAAATGGTGATGAAACGAGAAAATATAGGTTAGTTAATGTTGCTAATTTCTTTTTCTAGCAAATCAATATTGCGCTGATGTACATCAACTTCGGCCTGTAAGTTCTTCATTTTTTCATCAAATTTGGGTACATTACGTCTTATTTGGCCTGTTGGTGTTCTAAATACCTCTGGTTTAGCTGCGCCTTCGTCATAGGCCTTTTTAGCATCTGCTAGGGCTTTTTTCTCAGCGTCTAATTCGCTTTGCAAAATATCTTTACGTTTACCATCGCGTTGATTTTGCGTGCCTGCGTCTACTTTAGGAAAGCTTGCTGGCGTGGCTGTACGGGCTGACGGTGGGCGTTTTGGTTTGTTCCCTTCTTGGCCGTCGCTGCTACTGGCGCCAGTACCAAAACTAGTATCTGCGGGCTCTAAATCAAGCTTTTTTGCGCCTTTAATCTTAACGTTTGAATAGGTAATACGACCATCTGCATCAACATGTTTGTAGATTTCGGCAACAGCAAATTGTGGCGACAAGAATGTTGCCAAGAAAATGCTTAAAGTAATATTTAAAAAATTATTCTTAATCATATGAATAGTTTAGATGAGACTGTTACAGTATGCAACGAAGTATTAACTATTATGGTTGACTGGTATAGTTTAAAAAGACATAAGTACAAAATATGTACAAAAGTTGCAACAATAAAAAAAGGCAGCCAAAGCTGCCTCTTTTATTTAAGCGTGCAGCTTAGGCTGCACTTAATTAGTGCATTTTTAAATTAGCATGAATAGTACATGCTGAACTCAACTGGATGCGGTGTTTGACGAATTTTGGTGACTTCTTCCATTTTTAATGCAATGTAAGAATCAATCCAATCATTTGTAAATACGCCACCACGCGTTAAGAACTCACGATCGTTATCCAAATACTCCAGCGCTTGCTCTAAAGATGAGCACACAGTTGGAATCAATGCATCTTCTTCTGGTGGAAGATGGTACAAATCTTTTGTTGCTGGCTCACCTGGATGAATTTTATTTTGTACGCCATCTAAACCCGCAATTAGCAAGGCAGAAAACGCCAGGTATGGGTTAGCAATAGGGTCTGGGAAACGGGCTTCAACGCGGCGTGCTTTTTCGCCATGCACAAATGGAATACGAATAGCAGCAGAGCGGTTTTTAGCAGAGTAAGCCAATTTTACGGGCGCTTCGTAATGTGGCACTAAGCGCTTGTAAGAGTTAGTGCCAGGGTTGGTAATGGCATTTAAAGCGCGTGCATGTTTGATGATGCCGCCGATGTAGTACAAGGCAAAATCACTTAAACCCGCATAGCCATTACCTGCAAACAAGTTTTTGCCATCTTTCCATACAGATTGGTGCACGTGCATGCCGCTACCGTTATCGCCAAACATTGGTTTTGGCATAAATGTGGCAGTTTTACCGTAAGCGTGCGCCGTGTTTAACACCACGTATTTCAATAATTGAGTCCAGTCAGCACGTTGTGTCAATGTGCTAAATTTTGTACCAATTTCACATTGTCCAGCGGTTGCTACTTCGTGGTGATGTACTTCAACAGGCACACCCATGGCTTCTAGTGTCATACACATAGCAGAACGTACGTCTTGCAATGAATCGACTGGCGGCACTGGGAAATAACCGCCTTTAATGCCAGGGCGATGGCCTGTGTTGCCACCTTCAAATTTTTCACCAGATGACCAAGCAGCCTCTTCTGAATTGATTTTAACCGAGCTACCGCTCATATCAACTGACCAGTTGATAGAGTCAAAAATAAAGAATTCTGGTTCTGGGCCAAAATAAGCTGTATCACCCAAGCCACTGGCTTTTAAGTAGGCTTCAGCGCGCTTTGCTAAGCTGCGTGGGTCACGGTCATAACCTTTGCCGTCGGTTGGGTCAACCACATCGCAAGTTAAAATTAAGGTTGGTTCGTCCATAAATGGGTCGATATTAGCTGTGCTAGCGTCAGGCATTAATTGCATGTCTGATGCTTGAATGCCTTTCCAACCTGCGATAGAAGAACCGTCAAATGCGTGGCCTTCAGTAAATTTTTCTTCATTAAACGCAGAAACAGGCACCGTTACGTGTTGTTCTTTACCGCGCGTATCGGTAAAACGAAAATCGACAAATTTAATGTCATTATCTTTTACCATTTTCATTACTTTAGCCACTGACATCAGAATCTCCTAGACGATATTTGGACAAAACAAATTAATTAGATTTTTACTACCATATTTTATAAACACGATATTTTAGCAGGAACCGTGCCAGCAAAAAATAGCAAAAATCGTTTTTTAGTCATTCACTTAGCAAAAACACATAAATGACATCGCTCAAAAAAAGTGCATATGCATAAAAATTGCACCAAATTAGTGCAAACACCGAATGCCTTCGCCAAATAAAATTTCGCGCTATAATCTGTTTGAATTAATATCAATTTAAAACGGATCAAAATGACGTTAAGCAAAATTTTAAACTTAGCTACAGAACGCGCTGTTGCAAAAAATTTACCTTATCTGGGCGAGCTAACGCCTAGACAAGCGTTTGATTTGTTGCAGCTAGAGCCAGCCACGGTATTGGTGGATGTGCGTAGTCTCGCCGAGCTTGAGCTAGTGGGTTATGTACCCAATGCAATCCATATTCAATGGGCGTTTTACCCAGGTATGATTGCAAACGTTAATTTTGCTGCAGAACTTCAAGCAAAGGTAGATAAAGGCTTAAATGTAGTATTTATGTGTCGTACAGGCGGGCGCAGCCATCTTGCGGCGGTACTAGCTCAGCAACTAGGTTTTAGCAAAACTTATAATATGGCAGAAGGGTTTGAAGGCGAAGCCAATAATTTAAAACAACGCACCCAAACGAACGGCTGGAAGCATGCAGGCTTGCCTTGGAGCAACTAATGGTGATTCATGGTGAATCCGCATGATGTTACCAGCCGTTATATAAAATTAACATGCTTGAAATTAAAATTGAGCGTTATGCTGTGATTGGTAACCCCATCGCGCACAGCAAATCCCCGCAAATTCACACCGCATTTGCCAAACAAACTGGGCAAGATATTAGTTACGAAGCAATATTAGCGCCTTTAGATGATTTTAAACATGCCCTGCAATCCAGTATCTATGCGGGTTTCAAGGGTGTTAATATTACAGTGCCATTTAAGTTTGAGGCGTTTGCTAGGTGCGATATTTTGAGCGAGCGCGCAAAATCTGCTGGTGCGGCAAATACCTTGACGTTTAAATCGGGCGAAATTATTGGCGACAATACCGACGGAGTTGGATTGGTGAATGATATTAAAATCAATATAAAACATCCCATAGAAGGCTCGCGAATATTGGTGTTGGGGGCAGGTGGCGCAGCGCAAGGTGTATTGTTACCTTTGTTAAATGAACATCCAAAAAGTATTGTCATTGCCAATCGAACACTGGTAAAAGCGCAGCAAATGACTGAAAAATTAGGCGATAAAGCGATAGTCCACGTTAGCACTTTTGCCAGTACTTATGAAAGCCTGCAAGGTCAGTTTGATGTCATTATTAACGCGACTTCCACAGGTTTAAGCGATATTGCCTTGCCAATTTCAGATGCAATTTTCGCAAAAAACTGTTTGGCTTACGACATGATGTATGGTCGAGAAACGCCTTTTATGGCGCAAGCTAGAGCGGCTGGCGCACAGGTCGCAGATGGCCTAGGCATGTTGGTGGAGCAAGCGGCAGAAGCATTTTTTGTATGGCGTGGCGTACGACCACAAACTGCCCCTGTCATTTCGCAGTTACGCACCGCATGATTCGCTGGCTACTTAACAGCAAACCAAACGTCGGCCCCATGGGTTTTGTTGGCTTGCTTAAAAGGCTTATCGTCTTATTTTTTACCTATTTAGTTTTGTATCAGCTGTGGGTATTTTTACATATTTGTTGGTGGATTAAGTTTAACCCCAGCACCAGCTCCTTCATGAATGCGCGCTTAGAGGTGATACAAGACACCAAGCCAGATGCCGAACTGAAGCATAAATGGGTCGATTACGATAAAATTTCTAACCACTTAAAACGCGCGGTGGTGGCCAGTGAAGATAGCAAATTTAAGCATCACGAAGGTTTTGATTGGGAGGGCATTGAGAAAGCCTACGAAAAAAACCTGAAGAAAGGTAAGCTAGTGGCGGGCGGCTCTACCATTAGTCAGCAGTTGGCTAAAAATATGTTTTTATCGAGTAGTCGTACGCCATGGCGCAAAGCAGAAGAAGTGGTCATTACGCTGATGTTAGAAAAAATGCTGACCAAACGCCGCATTTTAGAGATTTATTTGAACATGATTGAGTGGGGCAATGGCGTATTTGGTGCCGAGGCGGCCGCGCGGCATTACTTTAAAACCAGCGCAGGTGGTTTGGGTAAAACGCAATCGGCCAAATTGGCGGCCATGGTACCTAATCCACGTTTTTACGACAAACACCGCAGCACGCGTTATTTGAATCGCCGAACCGCGACCATACAAGCTAGGATGCGTTTCGCAGAATTACCTTAAAATATCCTTATGCAGCTGCTTTGCTCGATAATGCTTTGTTATAAAACGACTCAAGCTCCTCATGTATAAAGCATACATTCCGGGCTTTCTTCATTTTTTGCCTCGCCTTATCATCGCTCACGACGCTGCAAAAGTATATTTACTAACTAGAGAAGAAGTTAAATGGACTGGCAAATCATTATTGCAGTATTGTTGGTTGTGGTTGGTGTAGCTGGCACAATTTTACCCATGTTGCCAGGCGTGCCGCTTGTGTTTGCGGGCTTGCTGTTGGCGGCTTGGCAAGGTGGTTTTAATCAAGTGAGCATTTTAACCATGGTCATCATCGCTGCTATTGCTGTTATGGCTTGGGCGGTGGATTTTGTGGCTTCTATTGCGACAGCAAAAAAAGTAGGTGCCAGCAAATACGCGCTGTGGGGCGCTGGTATTGGCGCTGTTGTTGGCATTGCGGGCGGCATTGTTGGTTTGATTATTGGCCCTGCCATCGGTGCTATTATTGGTGAGCTGATAACGCACAAAAATACTTCTAAAGAGGCGACTACAAAAGCAACTACTGTGGGCATTGCAGCTGGCTTAGGTTTTGTGTTGGCACTGGCGGTAAAGATTGTACTGGTACTGACCATGCTGGCTGTTTTTGCTTATGCTTATTACAAGTAAATAAAATACTTATTCTATCGTTAACTCCGTAGCTAATTATTTTAATACTCTGTAAGCCTCATAGATATTGGATTGCAGAGCATCGTAAATGATATGCTGTATTTATAGCATCGCTTTTAAGTACTTTCCCGTGTAACTTTTTTTGTTTTCTGCCAGTGTTTCTGGGGTGCCAACGCCTACCACCGTGCCGCCACCGTCGCCACCTTCTGGGCCCATGTCTATCAGCCAATCCGCCGTTTTTATCACGTCTAAATTATGCTCAATAATCACTACCGTATTGCCTGCATCGCGCAAGCGGTGAATCACGTCTAATAACAATTGAATATCGGCAAAGTGCAAACCTGTGGTTGGCTCATCTAAAATATACAGCGTTCTACCTGTGTCACGCTTGCTTAATTCTAAAGATAACTTCACACGTTGTGCTTCGCCGCCACTTAATGTAGTCGCACTTTGGCCGAGTGTAATATAGCCCAAACCTACATCTAGCAAGGTTTTTAGCTTGCGCGAAATAACGGGTTGCGCGCTAAAGAAAGTGTGCGCTTGTTCTACTGTCATCTCTAACACTTCGCGAATATTTTTGCCTTTAAAATTTATCTCAAGCGTTTCGCGGTTATAACGCTGGCCTTTGCATACATCGCACGGCACATACACGTCTGGTAAAAAGTGCATTTCTACGCGAATCACGCCATCGCCTTGGCAGGCTTCGCAGCGACCACCCTTAACATTGAAAGAATATCTGCCTGGCCCGTAGCCGCGCGCTCGGCTTTCTGGAACGGCTGCGAATAAATCGCGAATGGGCGTAAATAAGCCTGTATATGTTGCTGGATTAGAACGTGGCGTGCGGCCAATCGGGCTTTGGTCAACATCAACCACTTTGTCAAAAAAGTCTAAGCCTAGTATCTCGCCAAATGGCGCTGGCTCTGTGTTGCTGCGATATAAATGCTGCGCGACAACGCGATACAAGGTATCGTTAATCAATGTAGATTTGCCGCTACCAGAAACACCTGTGATGCAAGTGAGTAAGCCGACTGGGATTTCTACCGACACATTTTTTAAATTATTGCCAGTGGTATTGCAGAGTTTTAGCCATTTTGCAGGGTCGGCTTTGGTGCGTGCTTTTTTATATTCAATTTGTTTTTTACCACTTAAATATTGGCCTGTTAGCGATTTTGGATTATCTTTAATTTGTTGTGGTGTGCCTTCTGCCACAATTTGGCCGCCATGTTCACCCGCGCCAGGGCCTATATCCACTACATAATCAGCCTCTAAAATGGCATCATGATCATGCTCCACTACAATCACCGTGTTGCCAATATCGCGCAGGCGTTTTAGTGTTTCCAGCAGCCTATCATTATCGCGCTGGTGCAAGCCAATGCTAGGTTCATCCAACACGTACATGACACCAGTGAGGCCGCTGCCAATTTGTGAAGCCAAGCGAATTCGTTGCGCTTCGCCGCCAGACAGCGTTTCGGCAGAGCGCGAAAGTGATAAATACTCTAAGCCCACGTTGGTTAAAAACCTTAAGCGGTTTTGAATCTCTGTCACAATTTTATCGGCAATTGTCAACTTTGCGCCTTTTAGTTTAAGCGTTTCAAAGAAAGTGAGCGCTTGCTTTAGTGGTATCTCGCACACTTGGTGTATGTTTTTGTCACCCACTTTTACATGACGCGCTTCTATGCGTAAACGTGTGCCTGCGCATTCTGGGCAGCTTTGGTTATTGAGATATTTAGCCAGCTCTTCACGCACAGCGGATGAATCGCTTTCGCGATAACGCCGAAGTAAGTTATTTAAAATGCCTTCAAACGTGTGCGTTTTGCCAAAAAAAGTACCGCGCTCGTTTAAATATTTAAAGGTAATCACCTCGCGACCACTGCCATTTAACAGTACGTCTTGAATATGTAGCGGTAATTCTTCAAACGCCATTTCGAGGTCAAAGTGATAATGCGCCGCCAAACTTGCCAGCATCTGAAAGTAAAATTGATTGCGTTTATCCCAGCCTTTAATGGCACCACTGGCCAGCGATAAAGTAGGAAAAGCGACGACTCTTTTCGCATCGAAAAAGCTAATATTGCCCAAGCCATCACACTTGGGACAAGCGCCCATTGGGTTGTTAAAGCTAAATAAGCGCGGTTCTAGCTCTGCAAGTGAGTAATCACATACTGGACAAGAGAACTTGGCTGAGAATAAATGTTCTTTTTCACTGTCTTTACCATCGCCCATCTCCAGCGCAACTGCTTTGCCATCGGCCAAACGCAGCGCGGTTTCTAGGCTTTCAGCTATGCGTTGTTTCAACTCGAGATTCACTTTTAATCGGTCAACCACCACATCGACATTATGCTTGGTAGTTTTTGCCAGCTGTGGCAACTCATCCATCTCATGAATTTTGCCATCTACACGTAAGCGCACAAAGCCTTGCGCTTTTAAATTCTCAAACAAATCTAGTTGCTCGCCTTTGCGGTTCGCAACTACAGGTGCCAGTATCATTATTTTTGTATCTTCTGGCAGCCTCAAAACAGCATCCACCATTTGGCTAACAGTTTGCGCCTCTAGTTTAATATTGTGCTCTGGGCATTCTGGATCGCCTGCGCGCGCATAAAGCAGGCGCAAATAATCGTGAATTTCTGTCACCGTGCCAACGGTGCTTCGTGGGTTATGAGAAGTAGATTTTTGCTCTATAGAAATAGCTGGCGATAAGCCTTCGATCAAGTCAACATCTGGTTTATCCATGCGCGCTAAAAACTGCCGCGCATATGCCGAAAGGCTTTCTACATAGCGACGCTGGCCTTCTGCATATAGGGTATCAAAAGCCAAGCTAGATTTGCCAGAGCCTGACAAACCCGTGATCACGATAAGTTTATTTCGAGGTAAATCTAGCGAAATATTTTTTAAGTTGTGGGTGCGTGCACCGCGTATTTTAATAAATTCCATCAAGCTTTTTCTAAATCCGGGTGTTTGTGTGTAAGGATGAAGTGCAACCTGTTAATATACGCAATAATTCGAAAGACATCCAAACAATAATGCAAATTTCCGAAAAAATGACGCGTACAGAAACGCGCGCGACCGTTAGTCTTGCCTCAATTTACGGCTTGCGCATGCTGGGCATGTTTTTGTTGCTACCCATTTTTGCCATTTATGCAGAAAAACTAGAAGGTGGGCAAAACCATACATTGATAGGTGTGGCGCTAGGTGCTTATGGCTTAATGCAAGTGTTGTTGCAATTGCCGTTTGGCATGGCGTCAGATAAATATGGGCGCAAAAAGCTGATTTATATTGGCCTGGTTTTGTTTGCCATTGGCAGTGTAGTAGCGGCTGTTTCAACCGATATTTACATGATGATTATAGGCCGAGCTATACAAGGCGCAGGCGCTATTTCTGCTGTAGTTACCGCGTTGGTGGCAGATTCTACGCGTGAAGAGCACCGCACAAAAGCCATGGCAATGATTGGCGCGACTATTGGTTTGACTTTTGCAGTTTCACTGGTCGCCGCACCATTATTGAATGAATTAATTGGTGTGCCAGGTATTTTCTGGCTGACTGGTGTACTTTCTATTTTGGCGATTGCTGTCGTGAAGTATGCGGTGCCAAACCCGACGCATAGTCAATTCCACTCAGATGCACAAACAGCACCAAATAAAATAAAAGATGTGCTTAAAGATAAGCAGTTGTTGCGCTTAAATTTTGGTACCTTTTGTTTGCATGGCGCGCAAATGGCCATGTTTATTGTGGTGCCGTTTGCCTTAAAAGAAACCAGCGGTATGTCTGAAAATCAACACTGGCAAATTTATCTGCCAGTACTAGTTGCCTCGTTTTTCTTGATGGTGCCAGCGATTATATTTGCTGAAAAACGCGCCAAACTTAAGCCTGTGTTTATTGGCGCTGTAGCCTTGATGTTGGCAGCGCAAATTGCCTTTGCGCTTAATATTCATCTATTTTGGGGTATTGTGGCATCACTTTTTGTCTATTTTGTGGCGTTTAATATTTTAGAGGCTTCATTGCCGTCGCTCATCTCTAAATTGGCGCCAGCCGCCAGTAAAGGCACCGCAATGGGCGTGCATAATACGGCGCAATCGTTTGGTATGTTTTTGGGTGCAGTTATGGGCGGCTATTTATCGCATAAAATCGGCTACTCCACTGTATTTGTGTTTTGCGCAGTGCTAATGGGCATTTGGCTGCTGTTAACGTTTGGTATGCAAACACCACCCAGCGTTAAAACCAAAATGTATCATGTGGGTGATTTAACACCTGCACAGTTTCAACAATTAGAGCAATCAGTTAAAAATTTGGCGGGCGTGGTAGATGCCACATTAATTGCCCAAGAGCATAATTTAATTGTTAAAATAAACAATCAACAAACAAAAGCAGCCCAAGTAGAAACAGAACAGGCAATTATTAAACTAATCGGGAGCGCGTAAATGGCATCAGTTAACAAAGTAATTTTAGTCGGCAATTTAGGGCGCGACCCAGAGGTGCGTTACATGCCAAATGGTGAGGCAGTGGCTAACTTTAGCATTGCCACCACCGAGAATTGGAAAGATAAATCAGGTGTAAAACAAGAAAAAACCGAGTGGCACAATATTGTGATGTATCGTCGTTTGGCAGAAATTGCGGGTGAGTATCTTAAAAAAGGCCGCCCAGTTTATATTGAAGGCCGTTTGCAAACGCGCAAGTGGGAAAAAGATGGCGTTACGAGCTACACGACAGAAATTATTGGTGACCAAATGCAAATGTTAGGCAGTAAAGATGGCGGCGGCAGTGGCGGTGCAAGTTATGATGGCGGCATGGATCAAG
>JANNWI010000124.1:0-5438 GCA_031414715.1 Methylophilaceae bacterium
CTTTTGCAAAATAGGGGTTAAAAATAACAAGGCAAAGTAGCCAAACACGATAGTTGGAACGCCTACAAGTAGCTCCAACAAAGGCTTAACAATTTCGCGTGTTTTGTGCGATGCAAACTCTGAAAGATAAATCGCAGTCACGGTACCTACTGGAATAGCCACTGCCAACGCAACGGCCGAGGTAGTCAACGTGCCTGATACTAAAGGCAAAATACCATAATGTGCATCTTCAAATAGTGGTGTCCATTGTGTATCAGTAAAAAAATCTACCAATGAAACCGTTTTAAAGAAACTCAAAGATTCGTACAATAAAATAGCCACAATTGACAGCGTAGTAGCAACTGCCGACAACGCAGCCAACATTAAAATGAATTCGATAATGCGCTCTTTAATATTTCTGCGCACATTTTTAGCCAGTCGCGGGCTAATGGTTAAATTCATGGGTTGATTAAGCATTTGAGTGGCCGTATTCATAGCAATGAGACTCTTTTATTGTAGCCGAAAAATTTCGCGCATATCGCTTGATTGATAAAACAGAGCAAAAAAAAGGAGCGATTTAGGCACTCCTTTTTTTTGTAAATCTTAATTAATTCTGCTTAACAAATCACCAATTTTAATGCCAACTTCGCTTTTACCAGCAAAACCTGTACCTGGCTTGTTGGATTTAAAGTGTGCTTTCACAGCAGCATAGTCATCTGTATGTAAAGGTACATATTTCACTTCTTTAACCAAAGTTGGCGCATTGTCTAGGTAAAAGTTAACAAAGGCTTTCACTTCTGGTTTAAACGCAGCTGCTGTAGCATTGACATAAATAAAGATAGGACGTGCAAGGGGCTGGTAAGTACCATTTTCAACAGTAGCTGCAGATGGCAATACACCTGGTGAACCTGCTTTTTGTGCCACTGGAATTGCACGCAGTTTGTCTTTATTTTCTTCGTAATAAGCCAAACCAAAGTAAGCCATACCACCCACATCACCTGTTACACCTTTTACTAACACATTGTCATCTTCTGATGGCGTGTAATCAGTACGGTGTGATTTAGCTTTACCGTTAATAGCTTCACTAAAATAATCAAATGTACCTGAAGCTGTACCCGGGCCGTATAAACCTAACTTTTTGTCAGGGTAAGCTGGATTCACTTGTTTCCAAGTTTTTACGCTAGAGCCTGGACCCCAGATTTTTTTCAACTCTTCTACAGTAATGCTTTTTACCCAATCATTTTTGTCATTAACTACAATCGTCAATGCATCAAAAGCAACAGGCAACTCAATAAATTGAATACCTGCATCTTTACAAGCATCAATTTCTTTCTGCAAAATTGGGCGCGAAGCGTTGGAAATATCGGTTTCGCCACGGCAGAATTTTTTAAAACCGCCACCTGTGCCAGATTCGCCCACTGTTACTTTAATTTTTGTCGATTTTTGAAATTCTTCAGCAACTGCCTCAGTAATTGGGTAAACCGTACTTGAACCATCAATTTTGATGATTTTATCGGCAGCAGTTGCTGTGTGAATATTGAATGTAGCCGCTAAAACAGCCGCCACGGTTAATGATTTAACAAACTTGATTTGCATTGAAATCTCCATAGATAAAAAATTACTAGTTGTACTACTAGTTGTACTAGCAGTAAGTTAACGCCTGATTGTGATAACCAGCTAAGATATTTAGTGAAGATTATATAAATTTTTTATGACAGAATTGTGACAAAAATATAAAAGCCACATATTGCTAAGTGGCTATTAAGTTAGTTTAACTTTAATTAAAATAAAGTTAGTTAAAATAAAGTTGCACTTAGCTCAAGGTAAACAAAATTAGAATCAGTTTGGCGATTAGGCTGATTACGATTTATTGGTAATTTAACAGCATTTTGCACAAAATCACCTGCCCAAAACTTGGCGTAACCAGTATTAACTGACAACTGTTGGTTTATCGGAAAACGCAGCCGCACATCAAACTCTTTGCCTAGGTCGCTTCCGCTTGCACCCGTTACATCTTGCAAATTTGCACCCGCATTCCAGCGGTCTGTTGCACTTTGTAGCCTATACCAACTAAAACCTGTATCTATTTTTAGGTTATTGACAAAGCTAATATTTGGCTCAAACTCTAGCCGCAGCTTGGGTGTGACAATATTTTCCATCTGAATATAATCGTTATTTGACCATGGCCGAGCAAACCCAAATAAGCGCTCAAACCGCTGGTTTTTTCTATCTTTAGAATTTTTATCGCCAGATGCAACGCCGTAAAAAATGCTTAAACGAGGCTTCCACGCATAACCAAAACGGTAACCTATTTCTGCATTGTAGGCATACGCATCTTGGTCTAACTTTGCTAGCAAGCTACCAACATTGTTTAACCTTTCTTGCTTGCCCCATTGCTTAATGTAGCTCGCGTCGTAATCGAGCCCGCTATTGCCAATAGCACCATAAGCGCGCAAACCTGCAGTATGAATCTCTCGGTCAATTTTTGTGTTTGCTGCAGCTGTTTGGCCATTTGTATCAAACTTTACTTTGTCGCCATCTTGTTTAAGCAAGAAGTAATAAGGCTGCAGCGTTATGGATTGCGACCAAGCACGCCAATCGCCAACTGCACCGTAAAAATTTTGCGCGCTATTCATTTCATCTAATTGCTTTGTTAGCCGCTGTATGGGTTTTACTGCAAACAATTCTAGCTGCCAATCGTTTTGTTTTTGGCCAATATTAGCGCGCACTCCGCTAAAATTATTGGTGGTATTTCGCCATTCATTGCGCGCAATTAAGCGCCTATCTACAGCTTCCCATGCATGCCGGCCAGCGCGAACCCACATTGGGCGAGCGTTACCCAAATCGTCTTTGGCTAACAAATTGTCATCGTATAACTCTAAATAACCTTGTAAAACATCGGCTTGGTTGATATCGCGCGTATCAAATTGGCGCGTGTAATCGCCATTATTTCGGCGCGAATCCTGTAACTCAATAGCAAATCTTAGCGGATCAATAATACTTTTTACGCCAACATAAACCCGCGATCTTAACAAAATTGGGTCATCGATATTTTCATCATTACGCCTAAAATCATTATCGCGGTGCTCGTATCGCGCGCGATATTCCACGCCAATATCTAACCAATCTACATCTGCATACGTAGCATAATCTTTAAGCCATGTTTTATTGGCTTGCTTTACATAGCGCGGCGGATCGGATTCTTTTTGCGTGCCATAGCTACTGCGCTCAACATAATAACTAGCATCATCCGCAAAGCATGCTGAGCTAATAAATAGAGGCAAAAAAGTTATACTAATTTTTAAAAAGTGCATATTGATGATTTGGTTTTGTACTGTGATTCAAGTAAAAAAAACGCCAATTATTGGTAATTGGCGTCATTGTAGTCATACATATTGCTTGTTATAAATAATATTTTTTTATAAACATATTACTGTTTGCTATATTAGTTTAATTATTTGTTGAGTTATTGGGCTTCTAGCCGCATATGCGGAAAAAGAATGACGTCACGAATGCTGGGGGAATCGGTAATCAGCATCACTAATCTATCAATACCAATACCGCAGCCACCCGTAGGCGGCATACCATATTCCAGCGCGCGAATAAAATCGGCATCGTAATACATCGCCTCCGCATCGCCGGCTTCTTTGGCTTTCATCTGCGCTTGAAAACGCGCCGCTTGGTCTTCGGCATCGTTTAACTCGCTAAAGCCGTTTGCCACTTCACGGCCTGTAATAAACAACTCAAAGCGCTCAGTGATTTCTGGGTTTTTGTCGCTGGCACGCGCTAGAGGAGAAACCTCAACCGGGTAATCAATAATATAAGTCGGTTGCCACAACTGGCTTTCAGCAGTTTCTTCAAACAGCGCTAGTTGCAATGCGCCTAAGCCAGCGTGGTCAAACGGTTTTGTGCCGTGTTTTAAAATTTCTGCGCGTAAAAATACAGCATCGTTTAACTGTGCCAATGTATATTCAGGTGCATATTTTTGTATGGCACCCACAATCGTGAGGCGCTCAAATGGCTTGCTTAAATCCACCTCTTTGCCATCGTAACTTAGCACCGCTGTGCCGCGCGCAGCAATGGCCGCAGCGCGAATGCAATCTTCTGTAAACGTCATCAACCAATGGTAATCGGTATAGGCCGCATAAAATTCCATCATGGTAAATTCTGGATTATGCCGAACGCTTAGGCCTTCGTTTCTAAAGTTACGGTTCATCTCAAACACACGCTCAAAACCACCCACCACTAGTCTTTTTAAATATAGCTCTGGCGCAATGCGCATAAACATTTGCATATCTAAAGCATTGTGATGCGTCATAAATGGCTTAGCCGATGCGCCACCTGGAATGGGGTGCAGCATCGGTGTTTCAACTTCTAAAAATTCATTTTTAATCATAAAGTTACGAATGGCCGAAACCACTTTGCTACGCGCAATAAATGTTGCGCGGGTTTCTTCCGATGTAATTAAATCGACATAGCGTTGGCGATATTTAGTCTCTTGATCGCTTAAGCCATGATATTTTTCAGGCAACGGACGCAGCGATTTAGTCAGTAATTTAATCTCGCTGACATGAATGGATAATTCGCCTGTACGCGTTTTAAATAAGCGGCCAGACGCGCCCAAGATATCACCCAAATCCCAGTGTTTAAAGCTTTCGTACAAGTCTTCACCAATTTCATCGCGCGCCACATACAACTGAATACGCGCACCTGAATGCTCGCCGCTGCCATCTTGAATAGTGGCAAAACTGGCTTTACCCATCACCCGTTTTAACACCATGCGGCCAGCCACGGTGGCTGGTATGTTTTGCGGATCTAAGCTTTCTTTATCTTGCGCGGCATAAGTTTTATGTAAGGCGTCTGCTTTATGTTTTGGCTTAAAATCATTGGGGAAAGCCACGCCGTTGCTAGCAACACGCAATGTGGCAAGCTTGTCTCGGCGCTCGGCAATTACGTGGTTTTCATCTTGTGGTGTTTCAGGCGTTTGGTTTTGTGTGTTCGCATCTGTCATATGGTATGTAGCGTTCTTATCTAAAACGTAATTTTACTGGATTATGCTGACAACGGGAATGACAACAGCCAAATATAAGTTTTGTATCATAGTCAATTAAAAGCTCATTATTCAGCATGCCCTGCAAGCCAGTACCTATAAAGATTGCAGGGCATGTTTTACAAGCTCAATAAAAATTATAGCTGTTTAAGTAAATTCACTAGCCCTATTTACGCAGCATACATAGGGTTGCTTTTTAGTCGCAGCGCATAATGCTACATGTGATGCGAGACATTGTGAATCGCACTAGTTAATCAAACCAAGTGAAAAGGAAAAATATCATGTGGACAACACCAGCAGCAACAGAAATGCGTTTTGGCTTTGAAGTAACAATGTATGTTATGAATAAATAAGCTGAACAAGTAAGTTGAACAAATAAGCTTAAACGCTTAGGCAAAAGCCCGCTATA
>JANNWI010000125.1:0-3445 GCA_031414715.1 Methylophilaceae bacterium
TTTACCATCTTTTACACCTTTGTCTTTAAGTTGGTTCGATAAAGTCATGCCTTGGCCGTTTTGGTTTAAAGTCATCAAAATAGACATATCTTTTTGCTGACCACCAATACCCATCTGCACGCCGTAAATCAAGCCATACAACACGTGCGCGGCATGCAGCTCGCCATTGACAGTTTTGTCGCGAATGGCTGCCCAGCTGGCTTCTTTACTAGGAATAATTTTGATGCCATATTTTTTATCAAAGCCCATCTCTGCCGCCACTACAATCGGCGCGCAATCGGTGAGTGGAATAAAACCAATTTTTACCTCGGTGATTTCAGGCGCATCAGAACCCGCTGCGTAAGCCATGCTTCTAACGCCAGCAGGCAACATATTCAACATTGCCGCTGCACCAAATGCCCCTGCAATGCTCTGTTTGAAAAAATTGCGGCGGCTCGCATCTGTTGTGGTTTCTATCGTTGCTACAGGTGATTTGGCTTTAATTTCTTTACTCATTTTCAACTCCTAATAAAAAACATTGGCAAAGTACCAACCATAAAAAAAGCGCCTTAACCGTAAGAGTTCACCCTTACGATTAAGACGCCTTTGTCTTATTTACACTTACCGCATCAACGTTGATGCGCTATTACATTCAAGGCTTGCAACCGTCATTGGCCGCAAGCTTTAGCTTAACACTTTCTAAATAATTAACATGCTAGCCGCTTCAATTAATTGATTCGACAATGTTGCTAACTTCACATTCTTTTTCATCGCCATGCTACGCAACATTTCATAAGCGGCATCTTCGTCTAAGTCGCGTTGCTTCATCAGCAAGCCTTTGGCACGCTCAATCACCTTGCGTTCTTCTAGTTTAATTTTTGTATCCGCAAGCTCGGTACGTAAATGTTTAAACTCTTCAAACCTTGCTACTGCCGCATCAATCACTGGCGTTAACCTTTCACTTGGAATTGTACCAACCACATAAGCACTTACACCTGCCTTAGTTGCCGCTTTAATCTGTTCTTTGTCGCCATCATGTGTAAACATCACAATTGGCCTCGGGTCATACATACTCATCACACAAATATTCTCTAAGGTATCGCGACTAGGAGACTCAGTATCAATAATCACCACATCCGGTTTTATTGCTAAACACTTGGCCAGCAGGTCAATATCATTTTCTACATGCGCAATCACATCAAAGCCACTATCAATCAATGATTGTTTTAGCGACTTGCTTCGCATCATGTCGTAGTCAACAATTATTACCTTTAACATTACTATATCTCCACTCTAATTCATTCGTAGCAAAGCCTGTGCCAACTGTTAAATTACATGCTAAGCCATTGAATTTGTAAGACTATAATTATATTTTTTTAAAAACTATGTAAAAGTAATTGACACAAAAATGCACCAGCAAGGTGCAAGCGCATGTTATTTTGAGTGCATCACTAAATTTGCATTGATCAAAATAACCACTGTGCGGCTAAAGTGAAATGTGAGATTCATTGATAAAGAAAAGAAAAAAACTCATTAAAAGCATGCCCTGCAGAGCGCATGGATATTGGCTTGCAGGGCATATGTTTTAAGCCGCATGTTAGTGGTGATAGGTAGCGATTAGTATTAGTGACTGACTTTTTGGTATCACACGCTTGGAAATGCGCTTGTTAGTATTTCTCCGCCTTTTTCTAGCATGAAATATCTAAATGCCTCCGCAGCCTGCGTAGAGTTGCGTTTAGTTAGCGCAACCACATGCCAAGTGCGCATAATTGGGGTGCCTTGAACATCCAAAATGTTCAGTTGCTTATTGGCCAGCTCGTTGCCAATGATGTGTAAAGACACAAAAGATAAGCCTAAATTAGAAATAACGGCTTGTTTAATGGTTTCGTTGCTCGATATTTCCATGCTCACAATTGGCGATATTTGTTGCTCTGTAAAGTAGTTTTCCATCAGTGCGCGCGTGCCTGAGCCTTGCTCTCTAGAGATAATTTCAAATTGATTAAGTGCATCCGGCACGATATTAAGTTTTCCTGCAAGTGGGTTATGCGGACTGCAAATAAACACATGCGGGTGATTTGCAAATGCCTCTACGCGAGTGTCTATTTCTTTTGGGGGCTGCCCCATGATGGCAATGTCTAGCTCGCCATCACGTAATAGCTCCACTAATTGCTGCCTATTTCTGACTTCAATTCTAATTTGCAGGTTAGGGTAATCTTTCTTAAACTCCACCAACATTTGCGGCAAAAAATATTTTGCTGTACTCACCAGGCCTATTTTTAGTGCTTTAACCTCTGTACCGCGCAGCCGCTCCATCATGCTGCTTGCCTCAATTAGCGTACTAGAAACACGTCTCGCATACACTAGAAAATACTCACCCGCGGTAGTTAAGGCTATTTTCTTATTTTCGCGTAAAAATAAAATCACGCCCATATCTTCTTCCATCTCTTTAATTTGCATAGAGATAGCCGGTGCGGTGATATGTAGCTCCTCGGCAGCGCGAGTAAAGCTAGCATGTTTAGCAGCACTTAAAAAAATTCTGATTTGGCGTAATGTGAGGTTGCGCATAAGTTCCTCTTTAATACAGGTAAGTAAAACTTACTTTAATGTAAATTAATTGTTACTTTACCTTAACATTAAACACTTTTAAAGTAGTCCTGTGTATTTAATTTGTGTGTTAAATATTTAATTTGAGCAAAGGATGACTTGATGGCAAACCAACTTAGCAAAAATGAAACCATGAAAGAGGGCGCAGACCGCTACAAAGCTGGCGTTTTACCTTACAAAAAAATGGGCTATTGGCAGCCCGATTATCAACCAAAAGATACCGATTTATTGGCGATGTTTCGGATTACGCCGCACGCGGGTAGCGACCCAGAAGAGATTGCCGCAGCGGTTGCGGGTGAATCATCCACGGCTACATGGACGGTGGTGTGGACGGATCGACTGACTGCTTGCGAAATGTATCGCGCTAAAGCTTATCGCGTAGAACAGGTGCCGAATACGGGTGAGGGCACTAAAATTGAAGCGCAATACTTTGCCTATATAGCCTACGAGCTAGATTTGTTTGAAGGAGGCTCAATCGCCAATTTAACTGCATCTATTATCGGCAACGTATTTGGTATGAAGGCGGTGAAAGCACTACGCTTAGAAGATATGCGTATTCCAGTGGCTTATTTGAAAACTTTTCAAGGCCCTGCAACGGGCGTCATTGTTGAACGCGAACGTCTAGACAAATTTGGTCGACCACTATTGGGCGCGACCACCAAGCCTAAATTAGGCTTATCTGCCCGCAACTATGGCCGCGTGGTGTACGAAGGCCTTAAAGGTGGGCTGGATTTTATGAAAGACGACGAGAACATTAACTCGCAGCCTTTCATGCATTGGCGCGATCGTTTTCTTTATTGCATGGATGCGGTGAACAAAGCCTCAGCGGCCACTGGTGAGGTGAAAGGCCATTATCTAAACG
>JANNWI010000126.1:0-3503 GCA_031414715.1 Methylophilaceae bacterium
GCTGGTGATTACACAATTGATTCTAGCAGCCAGCATTTATCAACTTTCGCACATTTCGTTTGCGCTTAACCCCGCCATATTCGCAGCGATTGCATTATTAGTGGCATTTTTATCGGCATCACAAGATATTGTGATTGATGCTTATCGAACCGATTTGTTGCCCGCAGACGAGCGTGGCATTGGCGCTTCCATGTCAGTGTTAGGTTATCGCATCGGCATGATTTTATCGGGTGGTATTGCCCTAATTTGGGCAGACCAATGGCAAAGCTGGAGCCGCGTATATGAAATGATGGCTTTGATTATGTTATTTGCAGCAATGTTTTCTTTGCTATTTTTACCCAAAGTTAAAAGCGATATTAAGCCACTGCAATCAGATGCCAAAAAAGAATTACTGGGCTTTTTAGCGATGGTTGCTGGCGTATTAGTGGGTGTATATTTAACGCGGATGGCGTTTACCTTAGCGGGTATTGACTTAAAAGATGCTAGCAAATGGGTTCAGTTGGCCTATGTGCTTGCCAGCATTAGCATTGCGTTACCGCTGGGTGTAGCGGCGGCTAAAAAAGTTGGTTTCGCCACGCTTACGCAATCGTTATCCAGTTATTTTAATCAAAAAAGCGCATGGGCATTTCTAATACTCATTATTTTATACAAGTTGGGCGATGCGTTTGCGGGCAGTTTATTTACGCCGTTTTTGCTAAAAGGCATGTTATTTACGCAAACAGAAATTGGCATAGTGAATAAAGTGATTGGTATTTGGCTTACTATTATCGGCGCGTTTTTGGCGGGCTTGCTGATGATTCGGCTTAGTTTATATCAAGCTTTAATGAGTTTTGGCATTTTACAGTTGCTATCAAACTTTGGTTTCTATGCGCTAGCGGTGTTGGGAAAAGGCGCGTGGGGCGGCTTTACCTTAATGCCGTTTGATTTAGGCTTTGTGGCAATTGCTGCACCCACACAAATTGATACGTTGTTAATGAGCGCAATTGCCTTAGAAAATATCACCAGTGGCATGGGTACAGCCGCTTTTGTGGCCTTGCTGATGAGCTTATGCAGTAATCAATTCAGCGCCACGCATTATGCGTTGCTTTCCGCGCTAGCAGCCGTTGGCCGCATTTATGTTAGCCCAGTGGCAGGTGTGCTGTCAGAAAGTTTAGGCTGGCCAAACTTCTTCCTGTTCTCAGTGTTAATGGCGGTCCCAGGTGTGGCAATGCTGTGGAGGATGCGGCAATCGGTTAATCGCATTAGCCAAAAAGCTAACTAACTTTTCTATTGGTTAGCTTTTAGCCGATACATCGCTAAATTACCCAATAAATTTGGCATAAAGCTGACATCAACACCATCGGTAATTACCTTGCGTTCTAACACGCTAATTTTGTAATTTTTACAAAATTTGTCAAAATCGTTAATCGTGCATAAATGCACATTAGGAGTGTCAAACCACTGATATGGCAGGTCTTTTGACACTGGCATATGGCCACCGCTGGCAATTTGTATGCGGTTACGCCAATAGCCAAAATTAGGGAAAGTCACAATAATCTCGCGCCCTACGCGCAACATTTCTTGCACAATTTCTTCAGTATTATGCATCGCTTGCAAGGTTTGCGAGAGAATAACGGTATCGAACGATTGGTCTTCGAAGCCTGATAAACCTGCTTCTAAGTCCATCTGGATAACATTGGTGCCATTTTGCATACAAGCTAACCAGTTGGCATCATCTTTTTCTACGCCGTAACCTTTTACTTCTAGGCTGCCACGCAAATATGACAACAACTCGCCATCGCCGCAGCCTAAATCGAGCACTTTTGACCCAAAGCCCACCCAGCTAGCGATAATGGCAAAATCCTGACGAAATTTAGCGGCTAAATTTGTATTATTTACATTATTTTGCATGATTAAAGTCTTTTAAACCTCAATTTTCTGACAATATGCGCGCAAAATCGCGTGATAATGCGCATCAGGCATTAAAAACGCATCATGGCCATGTGCGGCAGTCACTTCAGCATAACTGACTGTGAGTTCGTTATCTAACAAGGCTTTTACAATCTCGCGCGAGCGGGTGGGTGAAAATCGCCAATCGCTGGTAAACGAAACCACCAAAAACTGCGCCTTTACTTTGCCCAATGCTTTGCTTAAATCACCATCAAAATTAAGGGCTGGGTCGTAATAATCCAGCGCACGCGTCATGCGTAAATAAGTGTTGGCATCGAATTCGCCCGCAAATTTATCGCCTTGATAGCGCAAATACGATTCCATTTCAAATTCCACATCAAAGCCATATTTGATTGTATCTTTGAGCTTGCGGCCAAATTTTTCGCCCATCGCGTCATCGCTTAAATAGGTAATGTGCCCAAGCATACGCGCGATTCTTAAGCCTCGGCGCGGCACCGTGTTATGACTGTAATAATCGCCATCGTAAAACTCTGGGTCAGTCATAATCGCTTGCCGTGCGACTTCGTTAAAGGCAATATTTTGCGCCGTTAAGTTAGGCGCAGATGCAATCACCATTGCATGCGTCATGCGGTCAGGATAAGCCAATGCCCATTGCAGTGCTTGCATGCCGCCAAGGCTACCACCAATCACTGCTGCTAATGTTTCTATGCCTAAATAATCCAGCAATTTAGCCTGAGAATTTACCCAATCTTCCACTGTGACGATGGGAAAGGCCGCACCGTAAGGCTTTTGAGTATTTGGGTTGATGCTGCTTGGGCCACTACTGCCGTGGCAACCACCTAAATTGTTCACGCCAATCACAAAAAATTTATTGGTATCTAGTGGTTTATTCGGCCCAATTAAATTATCCCACCAGCCTGCATTTTTGTCGCTCTCGGCATATTTGCCTGCCACATGGTGCGTGCCAGAAAGTGCGTGGCATACCAGCACCGCATTATTTTTTGAGGCATTAAGCGTGCCATAAGTCTCGTAAACCAAATCAAATTGCGGCAACACCACACCACTTTTCAGCGTAAGTGGTTCGCTAAAATGTGCGGTTTGCGGGCTTACAATTCCAATTGAGTTTTGTTCAGACATGCATTAATTATACTATGCGGCCAAAAGTTACGCGATTAATGCCCGCTAAATCTTGCGCGTGGCTAATGTCGCTAAATCCAACTTGCTTAAATAGTGCTGCGACTTTTTTGGCCTGGTTATAGCCATGCTCTAACATCAGCCAGCCATGCGGGTTTAGGTGTTGTGTTGCTGTTTGAATGATTTTGCGAATATCATCTAAACCATCTTGCCCAGAAGCCAGCGCGATAAGCGGCTCAAAACGTAAATCACCCTGTTTTAAATGCATGTCATTGGCTTCGATATAGGGCGGGTTGCTCACAATCACATCAAAACGCTGATTTTTTAAAGCATCAAACCAATTGCTGAGAATAAATTGCACGTTAGCTATTTGCAGGTTTTGTGCATTTTCTTGGGCGATTTTTAACGCATTTTCAGATGCATCCACCGCAGTCACTTGTGCAAGAGGTCGATGCTTGGCAATCGCTAATGCAATCGCG
>JANNWI010000127.1:0-3388 GCA_031414715.1 Methylophilaceae bacterium
GACGTTTACCCCTGCATTAAATTACTTCGGTGCCGTCAATCCAGTGACCTTTACCGTGACTGATAACAGCGGTGCCGTGTCTGCGCCAGCGAATGTGGCCATTCCAACTATTCTGAACATTAACGATGCACCAGTGGCAACACCAACAGCAGCTACTGGCAACGAAGATTCACCTATAATAGGCATAAATTTAGCGGGCACCGATATTGATGGCACTGTAGTTAGCATCACGCCGACATTGCCGCCAGTTACACAAGGCGTCTTATATTACGCAGATGGCGTGACAGCTGTGCCAGCTGGCGCGCTACTAACACCAGCACAAGCATCTAGCTTAGTATTTGTGCCAGCGCCAAACTTTAACGGTACTGTCACCATTTCTTTTGTCGTTACAGATAACACTGGTGCGTCATCAGCACCTGCCAATGCTGTCATTACCGTTAACTCAGTGAATGATGCGCCTGTGGCAACGCCTACCAGCGCGGTAGGTAGTGCAGAAGCATCGTCAATTCCTATCCCACTAACGGGTACAGATATTGATGGCACGATTGCGCAAGTGATTATTCAAAGCGTTCCGCCAGCGTCACAAGGCATCTTGCTGCTGAATGGCGTTCCTGTTGTTGCTGGAACAGCACTTACTGCTGCAGAAGCTGCCAGCCTAGTCTTTAAGCCAAATAGTGCCTTTAACGGCATAGCAAGCTTCATGTTTAGTGTAGTGGATAACAATGGTGCCGAATCAAGTTTTACTTCTGCTAGCATTACGGTTGAAGCCAGCAGCGTGTTGTTTGAGCAGCTTGTAAGCCAGCGCAACCCCTTTGGTGATGGCTTGGATCCAAATCGCCCTGACCCATTTGCGATTCACTCACCAGTCATTCCACTTGGTGTGCCAGAGGATATATTCGTTGCTAATAGCGTGCGTGAATCGGCTGTGCGTATTGCACAAAATAGCAACTTTGGCTTATTCAATGCAGATGCGCCAACTCGTGGTGAACTAGATAATCTGACATTTGATTTGAAAGGTTTGCCAGTAGGTATGGATCAAACCTTGTTTGTACAACACGCAGTGCGTCATTTACCCATCACGCAAGAGTCACGCTTATTTGTGCAAAACGCAGTACGTCAATCACAATTAGAATCGACCATGCGTAATATTGGAGTCACTAGCTACAATAGTGCTACTAGCGGCGTATCCAGCTTATTTTCACCGTTTGATTTGGGCTCACCTAGTGATGTCGTTGATTTATCGGTCGATGGTGTGAATGGCGAATTTGCTACAACGGCGGCGGTTAAACCGTCTACTGATCTTGCTTTAGACCCTAGTAACGAAACTGTCGTGGACTTAAATGCAATTGAATTGCCAACAAGGTTGGAAACTGATGTTAACGCAATAAGCAAAGAAATAAATGTGAAATTAACACAGCCAGCTGAAGCCAAGAAAATGGCTGCAGCCAGCTTTGCCAATCAAATCAACGCCGCAGCTAAGAAATTCAAAGCGAACGATATTTTTAACTCGAACTAATTTAAACATAACGACAATACCGACTCAAATTTGAGGAAACTTACATGACAATTAATAAAAATCTTAACCTGAAACCGAAAATGCTAGCCATAGTTGTTAGCCTCACTTTAGCTGGCTGTACTGTTATTCCACAGCAAGCCACTAAAGAGGAAGTCAATGCGCGGGTTAAAGAAGATGTGTCAAGAATGTACACAAACCAAGAGCCCATCACAGGCGCACTGAGCCTAGAAGAGGCGGTTGCACGTACGCTTAAATACAACCTTGATTATCGTTTAAAACAAATGGAATCTGCATTAGCGTTGGGTATTACTGATTATTCTAAATATGATATGTGGCCTAAATTGTTAGCCAATGCAGGCTACAACGCGCGTAGTAATTACTCTGGTGGTAACAGTATTGGTATTGATGATGGCATTGAATCGTTACGCCCTTCAACCAGCCAAGAGCGCGGTTTTGCGCAAGCTGGTGCTGAATTTAGCTGGAACGTGCTCGACTTTGGTGTTTCCTACTATCGTGCCAAACAAAATGCTGACCAATTTTTAATTGCAGAAGAGCGTCGTCGTAAACTGGTACAAAATATGATGCAAGACGTGCGCGCAGCATATTGGCGTGCTCTAGGCGCACAGCGCCTAACTAATAGTGCTAGTGATATTTTAATGCGCGCAGATAAAGCTATGGTGCGCTCACGCGAAGCTGAAAGCCAAAAAGTGATTTCACCAGCATTGGCGCTTAATTATCAACGTGCTTTATTAGATGCGACTTCATTACTCAACCAACGTCGCCAAGATTTAGAATTTGCCAAACGCGAGTTGGGCGCTTTAATGAGCGTGCCTCCTGGCCAAGACTTTACTTTGGTTGATACGCAAGAAGCTAAGTTACCGCCTGCACCTACAGGTGATTTATTGGCACTAGAAGAAATGGCACTGCAACAACGGCCAGAGTTGCGAGAAGAAGACTTTAAAAAACGTATTACAGCAGTTGAAACTAAAAAACAAATTTTAAGTTTCATGCCTAACCTCAACTTTACTGGTGGTTGGCAATTTAACTCGAACGATTTTTTATACAATAAAAATTGGCAACAAGCCAGCGTGGGTGTGACATGGAACTTACTCAAACTGTTCTCGCTGCCTGCACTAGAAAAAACTCAAAAACAGCAAGTTGATGTTGATTCTGCGCGTCGTACTGCTTTAAGTATGGCAATTTTAACGCAATTGCGCGTCAGTGTTGAGCGCTACCGCTTAGCGATGGAAGACTACAAGCTGGCTGATACCGCGTCGAATGTCGATAAGCGCTTGGCAGACTACACAAAAGCATCTGTGAGCGCAAAATTAGAAAGCGAGCTTGAAGCAATTCGTACGCAGGCAAGATCTGTATTGGGCGAATATCAAAAAGCCAACGCTTATGCAAATGCGCAAATTGCCTTTGGTCGTATGTACAACACGCTTGGTTTTGACCCGTTAGAAGACAACTACACTGGCAGCAACATAGCCGATTTAAGCCAGCGCGTGAAAGCACATTTTGACGAAACTGAAACCGAAGCCTTAAAAATGAAATCGAATTTATTTGGCAACCAAACTAAAGTGTCGATTAAAGTAAAAGGCATCCAAGATGTGGCGCTACAAAAACAGATGCAAGAAAAGCTGGTGCAATTATTCGCACGTAATCAAATTGTCTCTGACGAATTGACTGGCATGCCGCTGACATTTAGCCTAACACGCGACAATAAATTGGCCATTGATAAAGCCAACTGGTCGATTCAGTTAGCGGATAAAGCGGGTAAAGTCACGCAAGCCACTGCTTATGCTACTAAAATCCCTGAAAAATCACGCGATTCTGTGGTAGAAGCCACCTTAATTGCCGCTGCTACGTCAC
>JANNWI010000128.1:0-1507 GCA_031414715.1 Methylophilaceae bacterium
TTAATGGAATAGCGTTCTCACTATTGGCTTTTACTCGCTTAATCCAATTACTTAACAGTTGTTCATTAGGAAAATTATAAAAATGTTTCATGCCTATAGGATTCGCATTTTTATCTAAAACATCTGTTATGATTTCAACAATAGGATATTTTTTCTTTGCATTTTGATTTGTTGACCATATTAAAAACCCTATTGGAAAATTTCCTTTCAAACCGTCAAACGATTTGCTATCCACAACAAAACCATCTAAATAATTAGCATTCCATTCTTCCCTAAATTTTTCAAAATTAGGAGCATTGACATACTTTAATGTACTAAACATTGCTAACGTAGCGCTTGGTAACTCTTTTGATATTCTCATAATAAATTGAGTGAATAGCTCTCGAGAAGCATAGCCATAATCTTCCATTGCCGAAGCAACACGAGTTTCTGCTACACCAATTTTACTTTCAGCATTTACTCCAGCAGAAGCCGTAATGTTGTCAGCATTCATAGCTTCCGCATAAGGCGGATTAATCAACACCAAAATTTTATTGCCTTCCGCAATGGCTTGCCGTAAGCCTGCTGGCACTTTGTTGGTTAAGCTGTAGTCAATTTTTCCATCATCGGTAATATCGTCATTCAAATAATCGTATTGAAAGCGTTGGGCGGCCACACAAGTTTTAGTCGCTTTCATCACATCTACATCGGCAACATCTAAGGTGCTCATATAAATATTGCGCGGGTTGCTGTGTTTTACCTCTAGGTTGCCCACGCCGCAGCACATATCCCACACAATATAATTTTTTTGCCAGTTTTCGCCCAAAGTTTCAGCCAGCTTATCGTAAGCTTTATCTACCACCGCCAGTGGCGTGTAATAAGCGCCTTTAAAGCTGCGCTCATCTAGCGCAATCAAGCTATCACGGCGTTCTAGCAAGTAGTTGCGATATTCGGCCTTGGGCGGCTTATGGTAAATGGCCCAAAATTGGCGGTAGCCTTCTTTGCTGCCCAGCGCATACATTTTGCCTGCCAATGCAAATACGGGTTTGCCATCTTTATGTAGCAGCGCGGCAGTCAAATTTTCATGAGTAGTGGCTGTGCCATCGTGCATAATATCTGCAAAAAACAGTAGCGCGTAATCGTCTTCACTTACGCCATCAATCTCGCGCCCGACCATTACCACCCATTTATCAAACACTTGTTTCAGGTTAGCTGGCGTGATTTGTGTGCGAATAATATCGCCAGATTTAATAGCGGCTTTCACCGTGCTAATAAATTCATCTTCATGCGTAGAAATTTTAAATGACACAAAATGCGTGCCAATGTGCGCGGAAATTGCGTCTAACGCGTCTTGCGTATATTGGCTGGCAGATTTGCCCCATTTAATGGTTTTTTTGGCTAAAAAAGGCAGTACGTCTGCGCTTTTCATTAGCGCGGCTTTTTCGGTATCTATCACCGCTAAAAACGGCGGTACGGTTTCGCCTTTATTTAATGCGGCCTGCACGTAATGCAGCAACTGCGTAAACAT
>JANNWI010000129.1:0-9727 GCA_031414715.1 Methylophilaceae bacterium
GCGATAAATTAGTGCCCGATTATATTCGGCAAGGCATTACAGGCTTGCCGTGTATGGATGGCATTATTCGCGATTTAACGCTAGATGGCTACGTACATAATCATGCGCGCATGTGGTTTGCGGCTTATGTGGTGCACTGGCTTAAAGTCGATTGGCGTGAAGCTGCCGATTGGTTTGAAAATTATTTATTAGATGGCGATAAAGCATCGAACCATTTATCTTGGCAATGGGTGGCGTCTTTATTCAGCTCAAAACCCTATTACTTTAACAAAGAAAATTTAAGCCGTTTTACGGGCGATAAATATTGCACAAATTGCAAAGTTAACTGCCCGTTTGATGCTAGTTACGAGCAGCTTAAAGACCAATTATTTCCTGAGAATACACCTGCATTAGCTAAAATGCATCGCGTTATCATGCCAGAAAAAACACCTATGTCTACGCACCAAGCGGTCGCTATTTTTGTGCACGATGAAATGCTGTCGTCGGCGCACCCATTGCTGCGCAGATCTATGCCTAAAATTTTTGTGTTTGATGATTTTTTGCATGGTAAATGGCCGCTTAAACGCTTACAGTTTGTGGCTGATTGCTTGAGCGAGTTGCAAGAGGTAGAGGTATGGATTGGCGACACGAGCACCATCCTTAAAGAGCGTGGCGTTGGTCAAATTTTTACCCAGAATACGCCCAATCTACAGGTAAAAGCATTGTTAGCACCATTTAATACACAGTATATGCCAGAGCCTAAATTTGCTGAATCTGAAATTAGTGAAAAACGCTTAAAACGCTTTAGCCGTTATTGGGAGAAAGTGGGCGTGGAGTTATTTGGTGAAAGTATTGCACCTAAATAATCAAGTCATAATGTGTGATGTTAAGTGATAGCCAAGCTTAAATTTTTAGTTTTAAATTTTCAGTTTTAAACTTCTCGCTTTAAAATTTCGGTTCTAATTTACAGCATAGCTGTTTTGAGACGCTAGTCGTCACTCAAGCCTATGTTAAAATATAGGCTATGACTACACCTAATAATCAAGACATGGCTAATCAAGATCCAGCAAATCAAAGCCTTGCCAATCAAGCGCTAGCAAAATCTTTTGACCCCAAAACCATTGAAGCCAAATGGTACGATTTTTGGGAAAGCAAAGGCTATTACGCCGCTGGCTTAAACTCTGAAATCAAAGAAAATTTCTGTATTTTACTGCCACCGCCCAACGTCACAGGCACGCTGCATATGGGGCATGGCTTTAATCAAACTCTGATGGATGCGCTAACGCGTTACCACCGTATGCGCGGCGATAACACTTTATGGCAACCAGGCACTGATCATGCGGGCATTGCAACGCAAATGGTTGTTGAGCGCAAAATGGAGGCGGAAGGTGTTTCGCGCCATGACATGATTGCGGAGCTAGGCAAAGATAAAGCACGTGAGAAATTTCTAGAAAAAGTATGGGAATGGAAAGAATATTCAGGCGGCACCATAACGCAACAAATGCGTCGTTTAGGCACATCGCCCGATTGGTCGCGCGAGCGCTTTACCATGGACGAAGGCTTAAACAAAACTGTGACTGAAACTTTCGTGAGGCTGTATAACGAAGGCTTGATTTACAGAGGAAAGCGTTTAGTCAATTGGGATGTGAAACTGGGTACAGCCGTTTCAGATTTAGAAGTGGTGCAAGAAGAAGAAGATGGCTTTATGTGGCATATCAGCTACCCATTAGCTGATAAAAGTGGGCATTTAACGGTTGCAACCACGCGTCCAGAAACCATGTTAGGCGATGTGGCAGTGATGGTGCACCCTGAAGATGAGCGTTATAAACACTTAATCGGAAAAAATGTAAAACTGCCGCTTTGCGACCGCGAAATACCGATTATTGCTGATGATTACGTCGATAAAGACTTTGGCACAGGCGTGGTTAAAGTGACGCCAGCGCATGACTTTAATGATTACGCGGTTGGTCAACGTCACCAATTGCCGATGATAGAAATTTTGTCGTTAACTGGCTTAGTAAACGAAAATGCGCCTACAAAATATCGTGGTTTAACCACTGTCACTGCGCGTAAATTGGTGGTTGATGATTTAGAAGCACAAAGCTATTTAGTCAAAACCGAAAAACACAAACTCAAAGTACCACGTGGTGACCGCACTGGCGTGATTATTGAGCCGATGCTGACTGACCAATGGTTTGTAGCCATGAGCAAACCTGCTACCGACGGTAAATCCATTACACAAAAAGCCTTAGATGTGGTGGCGAGTGGCGAAATTAAGTTTTACCCTGAAAACTGGGTAAACACTTACAACCAATGGCTAAACAATATTCAAGATTGGTGCATTTCGCGTCAATTGTGGTGGGGGCATCAAATTCCTGCTTGGTACTCTGATACTGGAAAAGTATATGTGGCGCATGACGAGGCGGAGGCAAAATCGATTGCCACTAAAGATGGCTACACAGGTAATTTAAAACGTGACAATGATGTATTAGATACTTGGTATTCGTCCGCACTTTGGCCTTTCTCTACGCTCGATTGGACTGGCGACGAAGCTATTGATGCGCAAAACCAAGCGCTCAAGCAATTCTTGCCATCTAGTGTATTAGTCACTGGCTTTGATATTATCTTCTTTTGGGTGGCGCGTATGGTGATGATGACAAAACATATCACTGGCAAAATTCCGTTTAAGCATGTGTATGTGCACGGCCTCATCCGCGATGCAGAAGGCCAAAAGATGAGTAAGTCTAAAGGTAATGTACTAGACCCGATTGATTTGATTGACGGTATTGGCTTAGACGAACTCATCAAAAAGCGTACCACAGGTTTGATGAACCCGCGAGACGCCGAAAAAATCGAAAGACGTACCCGTAAAGAATTCCCTGATGGCATCAATGCTTATGGCACAGATGCGCTGCGTTTCACGTTTGCCGCTTTAGCCAGCCCAGGCCGCGACATTAAATTTGATTTGCAACGTTGCGATGGTTACCGTAATTTTTGCAATAAATTGTGGAATGCCACGCGTTTTGTATTGATGAACACACAAAAAGAAGATGGAACGCCTGAAGACAACGGCTTTGATGCAGCAAGTTGTGGTGAGGGTGGGCGCAAATTTAGCCAAGCTGACAGATGGATTGTAAGCATATTGCAACGTACAGAAGCAGACGTAGAAAAAGCTTTTGCTGACTATCGATTTGATTTGGCGGCCAAAGCCATTTACGAATTTGTGTGGGATGAATATTGCGACTGGCATTTAGAACTTGCTAAAGTGCAAATTCAGAATGGAGATGATGCCGAGAAGCGCGCTACTAGACGTACTTTGCTAAGAGTATTAGAAACCATCTTACGTTTAGCGCACCCGATAATGCCATTTATCACCGAAGAAATTTGGCAAACCGTATATCCAATGACATGTGCACCGATGACAGGCAAAAATAGCGCAAGTATAATGCTACAACCTTATCCAAAAGCGCAGCCAGATAAGTTGGATGAAGTTTCGGAAGCTTGGGTTCTACAGTTAAAACAAATGATCGATGCTTGCCGCAGTTTACGTGGTGAAATGGGCATTTCGCCTGCCGCGCGCGTGCCATTATTTGCAGCGGGCGATGCAGAAATATTAGCGCTATATGCGCCGTATTTAAAAGCATTGGCTAAGTTAGAAGAAGTGGCCATTGTGGCTGAATTACCAGAAGCTGATGCACCTGTGATGCTAGTGAATGACTTTAAACTGATGCTAAAAGTGGAAATTGATGTTGCTGCAGAAAAAGAACGTATTAGCAAAGAAATCGCCAGAGTTGAAGCAGAAATTGGCAAAGCCAATGGCAAGTTAAATAACGAAAGCTTTGTTGCGCGCGCACCTGCAGAAGTGGTTGCGCAAGAAAAAGCACGGGTTGCAGAATTTAGCGCAAGTTTGGATAAGTTAAACATGCAGTTAGCAAAACTAAAATAGCCATCACTGAATGATTTGCTGATTTTATTATCTTAGTTGGTATATGAGTGAGAAAATAGATAATCCAGAAGATGAAATAATGTGCGTTTGCAGCGGCACTACACGCGGCAAAATTTATGATTTAGTCATGCAAGGCAAGGATTTTGAGGCTATTTCGCAATGGACTGGCGTGAATACTGGTTGCAGTGGTTGCGAGTGGGACATTTCGGAATTTGTAAAAGCGCTAATGGAGCAAAAGGCATCAACATAATACGCACTGCATTTAATCTAAATTATAGATGAAACGAAGGGCCAATTATTTAGCAGGCCTGGGAGGCAGTATACATGCGGCTTGCAGAGGCATGATTTTTTCTCGCACTATTTTTTAATCATCAAATAAACAAATTCACGTCTGATTCACCAGCAAACTCAAAAAAAGTCGCTGCACCGCCATACTCAATCTCGTCAATAAAATCTGTCTTTTTAAAATCAAATAAATCAACAGTCATTTGGCAAGCAATCAGCTTAACGCCGCTTTCAATACAAGCACTACGCAAATCTTCAATGCTGGCCACACCCTTGCTTGCAATTTTTTGCTTCATCATCATGGTGGCCATGCTTTCCATACCTGGAATCATCTGCACAAAGTTTGGCATCGGTACAGGCATCGGCATGGCTGGGTTGCCCAATGGCGATACTTTCATATCGCTTAAATCTTTTTTAAGTAGAGTAAGCCCGTAAAAAGTGAAGAATATCTGTACTTCGTAATCTAATGCAGCGGCAGTAGACGCCAAAATAAACGGCGGATAGGCCCAGTCTAGCGTGCCTTTAGAGGCGATAAGAGCAAGCTTTTTAGCCATGACTGTTAAGCATTTCTTTAGTCAGCGCGTTTTTTAATATAAAAAGTAAATTCACTATCTGCTTCATCTAGCTGCAGTAGCTCATGGCCAGTTTGTTTGCAAAAGGCTTGAAAATCTTTCACTGCGCCTGGGTCGGTGGCGACTATTTTTAAGATTTGCGCAGGCTCAATCTCACTTAAACTTTTTTTGCAGCGCAAAATAGGTAATGGGCAGTTTAAATTACGCGCGTCACATTCTTTATCAAATTCCATGATTTTCCAATCTACAAGTTTTTCAATCCGCCAGTTTTCAATCTGCCTAATATCTCAATTAAATTTACTTCTTAGCGCTTAATGTGTAGCCCGCTTTCCCCCAGGCTACTACGCCACCAACCAAATTAAATACATCTTGCACGCCTTTGCTAACGGCAAAATCGGCAGCATGCGCTGAGCGTATACCGCTATGGCAATAAAAAACCACCGAGCTCGCGTTCATCAGTTTTTCGTATTGCAGTGGCAGCATAGAAAGTTGAATATGCAGCGCACCTGGAATAATGCCGCGCGCGACTTCATCATCATTTCGCACGTCCACCAATAATACTTTTGGTTTGTTAATGTGTTCAAATAAATCTCTTGCTTCAATTTCAGAGTAACTTTTCATGATGCATCCTATTTAATGCATATATTGTACACATGAAACTCAAGCTTTGCAGTATCGATAGCCACGTAACACTCAGCTAAACTGATAGGTTATTTAAGTTTTATCTTATAAAAACACCTGCCTTGCAGACCAATATCCATGCGGGTTTCAGGTATGAATAATCAGCTTTAGCTGGTATATTCTGCGGGGACAACCCTTGCGGTTGCAGGCCAGTTATTTAAATTGTTGTTTTAGGCAATAAAAAACCCGCTTGCGCGGGCATTTTATTGCTAACAAATCTTACTCGTCAGCTTCTTCTGTTTTTGCTTCTTTGGCAGGCGCATCAATCAAGGCCTTCATGCTTAAACGTACTTTGCCTTTGTCGTCAATTTCTACCACTTTCACTTTAACAATGTCGCCCTCTTTTACAAAATCGCTCACCGCATTGACACGTTGATGCGCGATTTGTGAAATGTGTACTAAACCATCTTTACCTGGCAATAAGCTAACAACCGCACCAAAGTCTAGAATTTTAACCACCGGGCCTTCGTAAATTTGGCCAACTTCTACATCGGCAGTAATTTCTGCAATGCGACGTCTCGCTTCTTCGCCTTGCTCGCCACTGGTACAAGCAATTTTTACTGTGCCATCATCGGTAATATCAATGCTAGTGCCAGTTTCTTTAGTTAGCGCTTGAATCACTGCGCCGCCTTTACCAATCACATCACGAATTTTATCAGGGTTGATTTTCATCACAATAATGCGTGGCGCAAAGGCAGACATTTCTGTATTGGCGCTGCTCATGGCGGTTTTCATAATACCCAAAATATGCGTGCGGCCTTCTTTGGCTTGTGCTAATGCCACTTGCATAATTTGTGCAGTAATGCCGGTGATCTTAATGTCCATTTGTAGTGCAGTAATACCGTTATCGGTACCAGCTACTTTAAAGTCCATGTCACCTAGGTGATCTTCATCGCCCAAAATATCGGTTAACACCGCAACGCGATTGCCTTCTTTAATCAAGCCCATGGCTATGCCCGCCACTTGCGCTTTCATCGGCACACCTGCGTCCATTAAGGCCAAACAACCGCCACAGACAGAAGCCATTGAGCTTGAGCCATTTGATTCGGTAATTTCAGAAACCACGCGCATGGTGTAATCAAAATCTTCTTTTGTTGGCAAGGCTGCAATCAATGCACGTTTAGCTAAACGGCCGTGGCCAATTTCGCGACGTTTTGGTGTGCCCACACGGCCAGTTTCGCCAGTGGCGTACGGCGGCATGTTGTAATGCAACATAAAGCGATCTTTAAATTCGCCTTGTAACGCATCGATAATTTGCTCATCGCGGCCTGTACCAAGCGTTGCAACTACCAAAGCTTGTGTTTCGCCACGTGTAAACAAGGCAGAGCCATGTGCGCGCGGCAATACGCCAGTGCGAATACTAATCGGACGTACAGTACGCGTATCGCGGCCATCAATACGTGGCTCGCCATTTAAAATTTGGCTACGCACCGTTTTGGCTTCTAGTTTAAAAAACTCATCTTTAATTGCGTTAGCTTCTTTGGTAGAGGTTGTTTCTGTAATCAACTCGGCCATCACGCGGTTTTTAATTTCGTCTAATTTGCTAGAGCGCGCGCCTTTGGCTTTAATTTGAAAAGCTGCGTTCACATCTTTTTCAGCAATTTTGGCTACTTTGGCAATCAAGGCAGTGTCTGGCTCTGGTGCTGTCCAATCCCAAGCGTCTTTACCCGCTTCATGCACCATTTCGTTAATCATGCTAATGACTGCTTGCATTTGCTCGTGACCAAATACCACCGCGCCCAACATAATTTCTTCCGACAACTCTTTAGCTTCACTTTCCACCATCATCACGGCAGTTTCGGTAGCAGCAACCACTAAATCCATTTGGCTAGTTTCAAGCTCTGTTTTTGATGGATTTAATACGTATTCGCCATCGATATAACCCACACGCGCTGCGCCTAGCGGGCCAAAAAATGGAATACCTGATAATGACATAGCCGCTGATGCGCCAATAATTGCTGGAATATCGGAATCAATTTCTGGGTCGCTCGATAATAAAGTGGCAACCACTTGCACTTCGTTGTAAAACGCCTCTGGAAATAACGGGCGTAATGGGCGATCGATTAATCGACTTGTTAAAGTTTCTTTTTCGCTTGGGCGGCCTTCACGTTTAAAAAACCCACCTGGAATTTTACCTGCTGCGTAAGTTCTTTCCATGTAATCTACAGTTAGCGGGAAGAAATCTTGGCCTTCTTTGACTTCTGGTTTACTCGTAACAGCAACCAACACAACCGTGTCGCCATAACTGACTAATACGGCTGAATCTGCTTGACGTGAAATTTCACCTGTTTCTAAGGTGAGCGTATTTGCGCCAAATTGAATACTCTTTTTTGTAACATTAAACATTAGATGTCCTTTTCTATTCTATGCTTTTCATTTCAATAGCTTACTATTCACTACCCAATAGTAAGCAACTCAGTTAAGTTCTTTTTAGTGATAAATTTGACTACGTTTACAACCAATGAAAAAGCCGACGCATATCACCATGCAATCGGCTTTTCTTTACATCATAAAAGTAAGCAAAATAATATTAAGCCAAACTTTTATAACAATTATTTACGTAAACCTAAACGCTCAATCAATGTTTGGTAACGTTGTGTGCTCTCGCTTTTTAAGTAATCTAACAATTTGCGACGACGACTTACCATAGCTAATAAGCCACGACGTGAGTGGTTATCTTTTTTGTTTGATTTAAAATGATCGGTTAAATAAGCAATGCGGCTAGTTAGCAAAGCCACCTGTACTTCTGGGCTGCCTGTATCGCCTTTTGCTTGTTGAAAATCACTTACGATTTTAGCGCGGTCTGCTGCTGTAGTTGCCATCTTTATATTTCCTTTTAGTTAGCGTCAATGCAAGCGCAGCCTAAACCGCAAAAGCATTCATTTACACGAGTTGCGCATTTTAGACTGTTAGCTAATAATTAACAAGCTTTTTGTGCTTAACAAACTGATTTTATTAATCATTTGGCCATGTTTTAAGTTAATTTTTGAATCAATCTTTTGGGCGCAATTTTCCCGTCATCTTGCAAAAAACCTAAGCCTAAAAAATTGTTTTGCTCATCATAAAGGCGCAATTCGCTATCTGCTATTTTGCCGGCCTGCCACACAGCTTGACCCTGCATCATAAAGTAAGCGGCATCTGCGTTTAACACCACTTTGGGCAAGCTTTCAATCGCCGAATCTACAGGCAGTAAAAGTGTATCGCGCGTTTCAATAGTCAAACTTTCTAGCTGTTCAATCGTCACTGCATTTGAAAGCAGATAACCCGCTGTTTCATTGCGTCGCAGACCAATTAAATGCGCACCGCAGCCAAGCGCAGCGCCAATATCTTCCGCCAGCGTGCGAATGTAAGTGCCTTTGCTGCAAGCCACAGTAATTTGTGCAATATCCACATTAAAATTATCCACTGAAATATGACTGATATGAATGAGGCGGCTCTGGCGGGCAATATCTACGCCCTCTCTGGCGTATTCATATAAGGCTCTGCCTTCAAATTTAAGCGCAGAATACATGGGCGGCAATTGCGAAATTTCGCCGATAAATTGCTGGCAAGTAGCAGCAAATTGGCTATGGCTTACGTTGACTGTTGCCGTTGTTAATACTTCACCTTCCGCGTCGCCTGTTGTTGTGGTTGCGCCTAGTTTAATGGTGGCAATATAGGTTTTGTCTGCATCGGTGACATATTGTGCAAACTTGGTGGCTTCTCCCAAGCAAATAGGTAGCAAGCCTGTCGCCAGCGGGTCCAACGTGCCAGTGTGGCCAGCCTTGGCGGCTTGGTACAGCCATTTTACTTTTTGTAGGGCTTGGTTAGATGAAAAACCGAGTGGTTTATCTAGCAACAAAACGCCGTTGACGTTTCTTTTAATGCGCTTAAATTGCAAAGCAAGTTTTTAAACTAGTTAGTCTGAATTGGTTAATCTAGATTTTTATCTGTGGCACGCGCAGCATCAATCAATTGTGCCATTTTAATGCCGACATCAATCGACTCATCATAGACAAAATGCAGTTGCGGCACAGTGCGTAATAACATGCGCTTTGCCACTTGTGTGCGTAAATAACCTGCAGATTTCTCTAGGCCATTTTGTAAGCTGTCTGATTTTTTGGCTGCGCTGTAAAAAATCTTGGCATGCGCCATGTCGCCCGTCACCTCAACCGCGGTAATCGTCACCATAGTCACACGCGGGTCTTTCACCTCAAACATCAGCAAATCTGCCAACTCACGTTGCATTTGCTCAGCGACACGGGTTGCTCTTGAAAACTCTTTT
>JANNWI010000130.1:0-2627 GCA_031414715.1 Methylophilaceae bacterium
TAACTCGACAGGTGTAGATAATATTGTGGCAGTGGCTGGCACCACTAAAATGACGCTATATAAGTACTTTAGAAGTAAAGAGCTCTTGATTTTAGAGGTGCTTGAAAAAAACCAAAGTGATTTTCAAAGTTGGCTGGATGGCAAACTAAACAGCAGTAAGAAACCTGCCGATAAAATACAACAGCTGTTTGAATACATTGAAGAATGGGTGAGTTCCCCAGCATTTATCGGCGTAGGTTTTATCAAGGCATCAGCCGAATTTCCCAACGAAAAAGATCCTATTCACCAACTATCTCATCAGCAATCACGCGAGTTTCGGCAATTTATTAGCAAATTAGCCAGTGAAGCGAGCATTAAAGATGCCGACGGCTTAGCACTACAACTTTCGTTACTATTCGAAGGCGCCGTGCAGGCCGAGCAAATGCAGCGCGGGTCTGGTGCGGTAAAGTATGCTAAAAAAGCGGCCAAAATTCTCATTAACGGTGCTGCCAAAATCTAACAAGTTTTAAGCTTCATAAATCAGTTTTTTAAATCAAATCTTGTTATTTCAAGCTTATTTTATTTAGTATGCCTGCAAGCCGCATGGATATTGGCTGTCGGAGCATCTATTTTCTCTCGCACGATTAATCACCAGTTTTAACATGATTACACTTGCTAACTGCGCCATCGCTGCAAGATAATGTCACTTTAAAATAACAGACCAACATTATGCACACCCTTATTTGCGGCTCACTCGCTTACGACACTATCATGGTGTTTCAAGACAAATTTAAAAACCATATTTTGCCCGACAAAATTCATGCGCTGAGCGTGGCGTTTTATGTACCCGAAATGCGCCGCGAGTTTGGCGGCACTGCTGGCAATATTGCCTATAATTTGCAACTGCTAGAAGGCAAGCCGATTATCATGGCAACCGTAGGCGAAGATTTTGCGCCTTATGCTAAGCGATTGAAAGAACATCAATTAAATACGACACATATTAAAACCATTGCCAATAGTTTTACTGCACAAGCGTTTATTACCACTGATATTGAAGATAACCAAATCACTGCATTTCACCCTGGCGCGATGGTGGAGTCGCACCAAAATAGTGTGAATAATGCGGCAGATATTTCGTTGGCAATTATTGCGCCAGATGGTCGAGATGGCATGTTTCAGCATGCCAAAGAGTGTTTTGATGCGGGCATTCCGTTTTTGTTTGACCCAGGCCAAGGCTTGCCGATGTTTAATGGCGAAGAGTTGTTGCATTTTATTGAAATGGCCAGCTATTTAGCGGTAAACGATTACGAATCGCAGGTGATTCAAGACAAAACAGGTTTAAGTTTGGATCAACTAGCCGCTAAGGTTAAAGCACTCATCGTCACGTTAGGTAGCCAAGGCTCACACATTTATGCGGATGGTCAACGATTTGAAGTGCCATGCGTTAAAGCCGATAAGATAGTTGACCCAACTGGTTGTGGCGATGCCTATCGTGCAGGTTTGCTGTATGGCATGGCACAAGGCTGGGATTGGCCAACTTGCGGCAGACTAGCATCGACCATGGGTGCGATTAAAATTGCCAACCGAGGCGGGCAAAACCACGCACCAACCCGCGCAGATATTGAGGCGATTTATACGCAAGCACTGGTAAACGAAACTAGTCTAGACGAAATTGGATTGAACGAAGAAAATGCAGCAAAAAAACTGACTCATTAAGGAATAGAAAATGAACGTATCAAAATTACTTTTAGTAGCATTTATTACAATATTTGTATCAGCTTGCGCCAGCTCAAACTCTGGCAGTGTTTACAAACGTGACGATGCACGTAAAGTGCAAACGGTAAAAACTGGTGTGGTAGAAAGCGTGCGAACTGTAAAACTTGAAGGCACTAAATCTCCCATTGGTACAGTAGCGGGTGGCGCCATAGGCGGCATTGCAGGTAGCTCAATTGGTGGCGGCCGTGGTAGTGCAATAGCCGCAGTATTGGGAGCGGTTGTGGGTGGTCTAGCCGGATCTGCTGCAGAAGAAGGCATTACCCGCAAAGATGGCCTTGAAATCACCGTAAAATTAGACGGCGGTGCTTTAATCGCAATCGTGCAAGAAGCTGACGAAGCATTTAAACCGGGCGATAAAGTACGTATTGTGGAAAACGCAGACACATCTCGCGTCACACACTAAACTGTTAGACCTTTCTTGTCATATTGTTTGTCATCATTTAGTCATCTAATTTTCATTAATTATTCACGTTAACCACATAACATCTCTCGAAATCACAGGAGAGATGTTATGCAAAAAAAGCAGTTATCCGCACAAACCAACTTTAATCAGGCCAATCTTGAACAGTCTAATGTTCAAGCGTACGCGCAAAACCGTCTACACGTTAGCTTAGCGCGTAACGCCAGCGAAATTGCAGAAGCGCAACGCTTACGCTATAAAGTTTTTGCCGAGGAAATGGGCGCGCAAATTACTAGTGGCAGTAATAAAAAAACCAGTGGTTTAGATATTGATGGCTTTGATGCATTTTGCGACCATTTATTAGTACGCGAAAGCGCAAGCAACAAAGTGATTGGCACCTATCGTATTTTAAGCCCACACAAGGCCAACGAAGCAGGCGGCTACTATTCTGCAGGCGAGTTTGATTTAAGTC
>JANNWI010000131.1:0-8794 GCA_031414715.1 Methylophilaceae bacterium
GTCTGCCACCCGCATGGATATTGCCTTGCAGGCCGACAGTAAATGACTTTTACCAGAACCTTTTTCGCCCCAAAAATAGATAAACCTTGGTTGGCCACCAGCAATAGCTTGCTTTAAGCTGGTCAATGCTTCTGCGTTACGGCCAACAATAAAATTATCTAACGAGGGCGCAGCCGCTGGTTTAATATCTAAAAGTAGTTGTTTCATGCGACTTATTTAAACTGTGCTAATTAAGACTGGGTTACTTAAGATAAGCATCGCTATCTAAATAATTATCTTTGGTATGTTGCAGCGCCACTGCAATGGTAGCTGCTACTGGCAAGGCTAGTAGCACGCCGGCAAAACCAAATAACTGACCACCAGCCAGCAGCGCAAAAATAACCACCACTGGGTGCAGGCCTATGCGCTCGCCCACCAGTTTAGGAGTAATCACGTTGCTCTCAATCAGTTGCCCAACGCCAAACACTGCCAGCACAGGCAAAATTTGGCTAAAGCTGCTAAATTGTAATGCGCCAACCAACAGCGCCAAGCCCATACCCAGTGCGGGTCCCAAGTAAGGCACAAAATTAAGCAGGCCTGCAACAATGCCAATTGGCAGCGCGTTATCTAGCCCTGCCAACCACAAGCCCGATGCATAAAAAATACTCATTAGCACCATCACCGTCAGCTGCCCACGCAAAAATTCGGCTAGCATTTGGTCTATCTCTTGCGCGATTTCGGTAGTTTTTACAATTAAATCGCGTGGAACCAGCTCACCAATGCCCACAATAAAACTGTCCCAATCGCGCAACAAATAAAACATCACAACAGGCAGCAATAATATATTTGCTACCACGCCAATAAGCGCTAAGGTATTTGTCCCAGCAGTTTGTAACACATCGCCCAATAAGTTGCCTGCGGTTTTCCAGTTTTTGCTAATAATTTCCTGAATTTGCGCGCTATCAATGGCCAAGCTAATACCAAATTTAGTTTGCAACCACGGCTCTACACTAGCACGCAGATTAGTAATTAAGTCAGGCAAGCGCTCAACAATAAGCAGTGATTGCTTTTGTAATAGCGGCAGTAAAATTAAAACAAGCAAAACAATGGCACCTAAAACCGCCAGCATGACTAGCACTGTAGAAATGGTGCGGCCAAATTTAAATTGCTTAAAACCCATTACGCTCAGTTTATCTACCAGCGGGTCGCAAATGTAAGCCAAAATCGCCGCCACTAAAAACGGTGCAAGTACTGGCAACAATATGTAAAGAAACAATAAAAAGCTTACGCAAAGAATCAACCAGCGATTGTTGGCGATAAAATTGGCTAGGCTGTTTTTTTTTGCTTCGCTAGGCTTTTTTGATTCGCTAGGTTTTTTTGGTTGAATGGACATAGGTTGATTGCAGATAGTGCGTTAAAATAATAACTTAGCAAATTATACTTAAATTAAGTCATGGCAAGATATTTAAGTAAGATATTTAAACAGTAGCATTAAACGCTGGCATTTAACGCTAGCAATTATTTTTGAGATTGATAAGCGAGCAACATTTTGACTAATACTACCTCTAACACCAGCCCTAACACCACATCAATTAGCTACCGTGACGCAGGCGTCGATATGGAGGCCGGCGATGCATTGGTTGAGCAAATTAAACCGTTTGCCAAGCGCACCATGCGCCCAGAAGTGTTAGCAGGCATTGGCGGTTTTGGCTCCTTATTTGAAATGCCTAAAAAGTTTAAAAACCCTGTTTTGGTGTCTGGCACCGACGGTGTAGGTACAAAATTAAAACTGGCATTTGAGCTAAATAAGCATGATACGGTGGGCATTGATTTGGTCGCCATGAGTGTCAATGATATTTTGGTACAAGGCGCTGAGCCGCTATTTTTCTTGGATTATTTTGCTTGTGGCAAATTAGAAGTTGGCACCGCTGCCGCTGTGATTAAAGGCATTGCCGAAGGTTGTGAGCAATCTGGTTGTGCGTTGGTGGGCGGCGAAACCGCCGAAATGCCAGGCATGTACCCAGCGGGCGAGTACGATTTAGCGGGCTTTGCCGTCGGTTGTGTCGATAAAGAAAAAATCATTAATGGTTTAAGTATTGCGGCAGGCGATGTGGTGCTTGGCTTGGCCTCTAGCGGCGCGCATTCAAACGGTTATTCGCTTATTCGTAAATTAATTGCCAATTCTGGCATTGATTTTGAATCTGACTTTCATGGGCGCAAATTCAAAGATGTCGTCATGGCGCCGACAAAAATTTACGTGAAATCACTGCTTAAACTAATCGAAACCTTACCAGTAAAAGGCATGGCGCACATTACGGGCGGTGGCATCACAGAGAACATTCCGCGCGTATTGCCCGCAGGTTTAACTGCTGAAATTAATGGCAAAAGCTGGCAGCTGCCGCCATTATTTCAATGGCTGCAAGCGCAAGGCAATATTACGCATTCTGAGATGTACAAAACTTTTAATTGCGGCATTGGCATGGCGGTGGTGCTGGATAAACAGCACGTTACACAAGCGAAGCAATTGCTTGAAGCTGCTGGCGAAACCGTATATGAAATTGGCGTGATCCGCGCGCAGGCTGATGGTGAAGCGCCTACTATAGTTATTTGAACCGTTTTGATTTAGTTGTCGTGATTTAAGACTGCTTTTTAACTCATGCGTTAAATAGTTTCTTAGATTCTTAGAAAGCGAGCCACGTTGAAACTGACACAGTTTTTTATATTATTGTTTTGCTTGAATTTAATGCTATGCGCAAATCTTGCGCATGCTGTTCCCGAAAAAGCCAATACCAAAGCCAAGGCCGAAGTCGTTAAGCCTAAGCTCATTCAGCTGGAATACGACTTAACGCGTGACGGCAAACTGTTTGCTAAGGTAAAAGAACATTTTAGCCAAAACGGCAAACAATACAATATTAAATCGGTGACTAAAGGTGTGGGTGTTTATGCCTTAGTGGGTGAGCGCGTACTCACTAGCACTGGTGCGGTCTCCAAGGCAGGTTTAAAGCCGAGTCATTTTGAGTTGCATCAAGGAAAAAGTGCTAAAAAAACACTGGTTGCTGATTTCAATTGGGCTAAAAATACATTAATCATGCAAGTAAAAGGTGAAACTAAAACCGAGAAATTGGAAGCAGGCACGCAAGATTTAGCCAGCTACGTTTATCAATTTATGTACGCACCGCCCAAGGCAAATGCGGTGAAAGTGACGCTGACCACAGGTAAAAAATTGAATCAATATCAATATAAAGTAAAGGCGCGAAGCGAAAAACTAGAGGTAGCAAACAAAAGTTTTAAAACGCTGCATATTTCTAATCAAGCCAGTGCGGCTGATGAAAAAAAACAGCTTTGGCTGGCACAAGACCAGTTTTATTTGCCTGTGCGCTATATGCTGGAAGAAGATGGCGATAAGTTTGAGCAAACGCTGACGAAAATTCATGTGGAATAAACTGGTTGAAATTCTGCAAGAGCCAGCATCAAAGCGTCTAGGCCTTGCTATCGTTGTTTCGGTGGTGTTGCACTCACTTTTCTTTGGCAATATGCAGGCTTTTCTGCCAACTGTTAAGCAAGAAATGCACACAATAGAAGCGCGTATTCAAATGCCCAAAGCGACTGCTGCTCTGGCAACAGAAGTGCCTAGTACAAAACCTGAACCAATAGAACCAATCAAAGAGCCACCTGTTGCTGAAGCACCGTCAGAACCCAATACTGATGCGCCTCCTGAGCCAGCTGAATTATTGCCAGAGCCAGTTCTAGAGCCTGCGCTAGAGCCTGTCGTTGCAGAGCCTATGCAGCAAGTGCCAATAGAAACTGATGCGCAAGATGTAGAGACTCAGCCAGTAGATGAGGGTTTAATGATTAACGAAAATGCTTATCCATATATTGAAACCGAGTTTGATGTTCGCACACAAATAGATGGCAGTGCTGATGGTAAGGCGATAATTACTTATAACTTGATTGAGGGCAATCAGTACCGCATAAAATGGCTGACTGAAGGCAGTGGTTTTGCAGCATTATTGTTTCCAGATTTATTGCAAACTAGCGAAGGTCTGCTGACCAAAACAGGCTTGCAGCCTAACCAATACTCGTATCAGTTTGGTAAAAAAGCCGATAAAAGTCGTTTTGCTAGCTTTGATTGGCAGGCAAAAAAAGTGATGTTGCAAACCTCTAAAGGCATAAAAACTGAAGACTTGCCTGAGGGAACGCAAGATTTGCTCAGTTTTATGTATCAATTTATGCACGTGGCGCCGCTGCAACACATGCAGCTGCCCATTGTAAATGGTAAAAAACTACGTATTTATGATTATAGTTTTGAGGGCGAAGAACAAGTGAATTCAACGCTAGGCGAGCTAAAAACAATACATATTTTGCACAGCGGTAATGATGAAGAAAAAACTGAGTTATGGTTGGCAATAGATTATCAGTATGTACCAGTAAAAATCCGTAAAATAGACAACGATGGCAAAGTAGTGGAAATGTTAGCAACCCGTATCACCACTAATCGGCCAGTGATTAATCAATAAATTTAACTTAAGAAAACAATGAACGCAAACTTACTCCGCCAAACCGCCATGATGCTGACCAACATACTGGAATTTAACAGCCCAGCCGATGCTAAGTTGAGCGAATTTTTTCGCAACAATCGCGACCTTGGCACCAAAGAGCGCGCCTTTGTGGCCGAGAGTGTTTATGGTGTGCTGCGCCGTTTACGCTATTTAAGTACGGTGGCTGCGAACGAGCAAGGCGACCCAGATGATGCGCGTAAGCTGATATTGGCTTGGTTGCTAAGGGTTGAGGGCAAAAGTATCCGTGAGTTAGAACCCATTTTAAGCGAGCAGCAAACCGAATGGGCACAAGCAATTAAAGCTAAGAAAACAGAAAACTTGCCATTAGCAGTGCAGGCCGACGTGCGCGACTGGCTGTGGGCCAAACTGGTAGAGCAATATGGCGAGGTTGAGGCGCTGACTATTTGTCGCAGTATGTTTGAACAAGCCAGCCTAGATTTACGTGTGAATACGATTAAAGGCAATAGAGAAGATGTGCTTAAAAAAATGTTGGCCGAGAACACCAACAACCAAGATATTATTGCCATTACGCCACATTCGCCCATTGGCATTCGCATGCCAAACAGGTTGGGTATTAACCGCCATATTTTGTTTACCGAAGGAAAAATTGAGGTGCAAGATGAAGGCAGCCAACTTTTAAGTTATTTGGTTGCACCAAAACGCGGCCAAATGATTGCCGATTTTTGCGCAGGGGCGGGCGGCAAAACCTTGGCCATTGGCGCGCTGATGAAAAATACAGGTAGGCTTTACGCGTTTGATATTTCAGAAAAGCGTTTACATAATTTAGGGCAACGTTTAAAGCGCTCGGGCTTATCCAATTTGCATGCACAACTGATTACCAGCGAGGGTGACCAAAAATTAAAACGCCTTAACGGAAAATTTGATCGTGTGTTGGTGGATGCGCCTTGTAGTGGCTTAGGTACTTTGCGCCGCAACCCAGATTTAAAATGGCGTTTTGAAGCGACCGATATTGATGAGCTAAACGTGAAGCAAACCAATATTTTGGCACGTGCGGCCAAGCTGGTCAAAGGCGGTGGCCGTTTAATTTATGCAACTTGCAGCTTATTGCAAGATGAAAATGAAAGTATTGCCGAAGCATTTTTGGCTGCGAATACAGATTTTGTGTTGGTACCTGCCAACGAAGTGCTAGCGCAGCAACAAATTAAGGTAGATACAGGAAAATATTTAAAACTGTTGCCGCATCTACATGGCACCGATGGTTTTTTTGCAGCAGTGTTTGAAAAGGCGAATAGTGCAGTTAAAACTACCGAGGCCAAAACCGATGCCCTGGAAGCCAATATCCATGAGGCTGCTGGCGTACCTAAAATAAAGACAGTAAAAATTAAAGCAGAAAAACCAATAAAAACCAAGCCTAAATCAGCGCCTAAATCAGCACCCAAGCCAGCCAAAACGTAAGTAACATGAAACTACCCAGCCTCAATGTTCAAATTTTAGTCGCTGCCATTATTGGCGTGGCAGTTGGGTTATATTTTCATGACCTAGGTGCAGAAAATACCTTCGTTAAAGGTGGTTTATATGTGTCCAATATCATTGGCACGCTGTTTATTGATTTGCTTAAAATGATTTTAATTCCGCTGGTGTTTTGCAGCATTACAGTGGGTATTGCCAATTTGCGTAAGCACCAACAAATGCATAAAGTGTGGATTAGTACTTTGCTATTTTTTGGCTTTACCATGGCCATTGCTATCACGTTGGGCATGGTTGCCAGCAATTATTTTAAACCTGGCGCTGGTATGCAAATTGCCATGTTTGCCGATGCCATGGGCAACTTTAAAGCGCAACAGTTACCACTGCCCGAGTTTTTTGCGCAGTTTTTACATGGGCTTTTTATGAACCCATTTAAAGCGCTGGCAGAAGGCAATGTGATTGCAGTGGTGATTTTTGCGCTTATTTTAGGTATAGCGTTGGTGATGGGCGGTGAGCGCTATAAAAATATTCTTGCGCTATTGCAAGAAGGTCTAGAAATCACCATGCGTATTGTCAGTTGGTTGATGGTATTGGCCCCGTTGGGCATTGCCGCGTTGCTGATTAAACTGATTGCCACGCAAGATACTGCCGTGCTGGGTACCATGGCCAAATTTATGAGTGTGGTAATTGGCACAACACTTTTACACGGTGTCGTTATATTGCCACTATTGCTTTACCTGATTACGGGCAAAACGCCACTGTGGTTTTGGCGCGGCGCCCGAGAAGCATTAGTAACTGCATTCGCCACTAGCTCTAGCAGCGCAACTTTGCCTGTCACCATGCGTTGTACTACGCAACACTTGCATGTAAAGCCAGAAATCGCTGGTTTTGAGGTGCCGCTGGGTGCCACCGTTAATATGGATGGCACAGCCTTATACGAGGCTGCTGCTGCTCTATTTATTGCCAACTTGGTTGGCATAGACCTTAATTTAACTCAACAAATGATTGTGTTTGTTACTGCCATGATAGCTGCTGTTGGCGCACCAGGCATCCCCAGCGCGGGCATGGTGACTATGGTAATGGTGCTGCAAAGCGTGGGTTTGCCTGCTGAGGCAATTGCGATTTTGCTGCCAATTGATCGATTGCTCGACACGCTTAGAACCACAGTCAACGTGCAAGGCGATATGATTGGAAGCCTAGTTGTTCAAAAGCTAGTCGTACAGAAACCAGTAGCGCAGAAATTAGTCACATAAACTTAACCCTTTAAAATATTGACAACAGCAACACAAAGCTTACAATGACTTTTAACAACATTCAATTAATGTCAAAGGAAGAATCATGAGCCAAATAACAGCAAGGTTGCCAGATGAGCTGATTCTGTCTTTGGATAATGCTGCTAGTGCATTGCACCGCACACGTGCAGATGTGGTGCGCCAAGCAATTGAATATTATCTTGAAGATTTTGAAGACCTTAATTTATCTATTCAGGCGCTAAAAGACCCAGCCGATGCAGTACTTGACTGGGAAGAAGCAAAACTGCAATTACTTAATCAGCATTAAACATGGTTTACAGTATTAGCATCAAACAAAGTGCGCTTAAAGCACTGCAAAAAATTGATCACCCACAACGTGTAAGGCTAATAGAGGCAATTGATAAGCTTAAAATTAATCCCAACGCAGGCAGTGTACTCAAAGGTGAATTTTCAGGCCTGCGCCGCATACGCATAGGTGATTATCGCATTGTTTACGAAGTACAAAATCAGCAACTTATCATACTGGTTGTGCGTATTGCACATAGGCGAGAAGTTTATAAATAGTACTGCCCAATATAAACTGACTTATGTTAAATTTTTACAAAGCTGAGCTAGTAGACGCAGAGCCTATAGCACAACTCATCAACTCAGCCTATCGTGGCGAAACCAGTCGCAAAGGCTGGACCACCGAAGCCGATATTTTAGATGGCTTACGCACCACTACCGCAGAAGTTGGCAAGCTAATCAAGCGTGACGATGCCTTTATTTTAATTGGCGTGCTTAGGGATGAAATTGTGGCCACCGTTTGTTGCGAGTGCCAAGAGCTTGCCTTTAAAAGCACCAGCCATTTTGGCATGATAGCGGTTAAGCCCAGTTTGCAAAACAAAGGTTACGGCAAAAGCTTAATTAAAGCGGCAGAGGCAACGACGCTAAGAGAATGGCGCGTGGCGGGCTTTCATATGGCGGTTATTTCTATTCGACACGAGTTAATTGCGTTCTATGAACGGCTTGGTTATAAGCGTACAGGCGAGTTCGTAGAGTTTCCTGTTAAATCCGATTTGTGGCAACCAAAAGTGGAAGGTTTAAACTTGCAGTATTTAGCTAAGCTAGCTGTGATATAGCTAGCACTTGATTTTTTTAACACCAAAAATTAAATATACGCTACATATTTTAAATGTAGTGTATATTTAAAATATGAGTGCTAAATCTACAAAATTTATTGAGCTTGCCAATAAGCGAGTAAATAAAACAATCAAAGATATACAGCTTATTGGCAATTTAGCCAATAAACAAAATTACGATTACACCGAGCAACAAGCTAAGCAGATTATCAAGGCCTTACAGCAAGGGCTTGATGAAGTTAAGCAGAGTTTTACAAGCACCAATACTTCCAGCAAAAAAACTTTCGCTTTAGATGAACCAGAGTAAATAATAATGCAGCAAAATGAATTAAAAGCTGGTGCGCTGTTTGCCGGCATCGGTGGTTTTTGTCTAGGTTTCGCGCAGGCTGGTATTAAAACTGTTTGGGAGATAGAAAATAATCTCGCCTCTGCACAAACCTATCAGCACAATAAT
>JANNWI010000132.1:0-3935 GCA_031414715.1 Methylophilaceae bacterium
CCTGGTGAGGTGAAATATGCAAAGCCGATTCGAGGCGAGGCAGTTTTGTTGCACTCACCAGCGTATAAAACTGCGCTGATACGCGAAGTGTTATTGTTTGGTAACGACCGTGCTGTCATTTTTGCGCATAGTGTATTGCCGCGTGCGAGTTTACGTGGGGCTTGGCAAGGCTTGGGTAAGTTAGGCAATAAACCGCTTGGTGCAACGCTGTTTACTAACCCAAAAGTGAAGCGCACACCGTTAGAATATAAAAAACTAGCACGCCACCACCCAATATCCATGCGGCTTGCAGAGCACATGCGAATGGCACCAAAAAGGCTGTGGGCGCGACGTTCTATTTTTAGTTTAAATTGCGCTAATATAATGGTTACTGAAATATTTTTACCAGAACTATTAACAACATGAACTTAGAAAATCTTAACAAAAAGCTGGGCGCTTATGAACGCCTAATGCGACTAGATAAGCCAATCGGTATTTTGTTACTACTGTGGCCGACGCTGTGGGCGTTATGGATGGCTTCGCGCGGCTTGCCCGATTGGATTACTTTGCTGATTTTCGTGACTGGCGCTGTGCTAATGCGTAGCGCGGGCTGTGTGATGAATGATATTGCCGACCGCAAATATGACGGGCTAGTGGAACGCACGAAAAGCCGCCCTTTAGCAACGGGAGAAGTGGGCGTAAAAGAGGCGTATTTACTGGCTGTTGGTTTGGCTTTATTGGCATTTTGCTTGGTATTGTTGTTTAACAAAACCACGATTATGTTGTCATTTGTGGCTTTATTTTTAGCCTTCACTTACCCGTTTACTAAGCGCTTTTTGGCCATTCCACAAGCTTATTTGGGTGTTGCGTTCGGCTTTGGTGTTCCCATGGCATTTGCGGCAGTGAATGATTACATTCCGCTATTGGCTTGGATTTTGCTGGCTGCGAATGTGTTTTGGGCAATTGCTTACGATACCGAATATGCAATGGTTGACCGTGACGATGATTTAAAAATTGGCATCAAGTCTTCGGCCATATTTTTTGGCAAATACGATGTGATTGCGGTGATGGTTTGCTACGTGATTATGTTGGCAATTTTAGCTTACATCGGCAAATTTATGGGCTTTGGCATGTATTATTTCATCGGCCTAGCAGCCGCTCTGCTATTGGTCTGCAGGCAATATGTTTTAATAGAAAAACGCCTTAAAACAAGCTGCTTTAAGGCGTTTTTACACAACAACTGGATAGGCTTAACAATATTTTTAGGGCTGGCGGTTGATTATTATTTTCGCAACGTTGGTTAAAAACTACGCTTGTTAAAATTTAAGCCTAATTATATTCGGCTAAAGTAAACTCAAAAGTCGCTTCTATATTTTCTTTTTCGGCCAAAGCACGGCTTTCCGCAGTTTTTTGCTCAATTAGCTCGTTCACCTTTTTAATTCTATCTTCTTTATCTGCTGCTAATTTGGCTTCTTTTTGTGCTTTTAGTGCCAATTTTTTATCGTCTAATTGAATCACTTGCGCGCTGCTAGCAGTGTCGATAGCAAGCTTTTTAAGCAATAATAATTCCTCAATGACTGATTTTTCAAAGCCGACACGTGTTTCTAGGCGAGCATTATAAATAAGGTCATCTAGGTAAACTTGCGCTGCAGGCGTGCCCCACACTTGCTCTAAACCCGCACACAGTCTTGGAAAATCTTCTAGGCTTTGTTTGGTGCTGGCTTCATCGTTACTAAACGCTGCAATACGAATATTGAAATGCTCTTTACACTCCATGGTGGTTTGTTCATACATGGCTTGCATATTATCTTTGGCCAACAAATCCAGCAAAAACAACCACTCAGTCACCGATTTTTTAGGGTGATCGATTAAATGATTTTGCAATAATTGAATAGCCAAGCTGGTGCGGCCATGCGATAAAAACACGTCAGCATGATCTAGTATATTTTGGTCATCGTTAAACTCTTCTACAGAAAATGGTGCTGGCTTTTCTTCTGTTGCGGGTGCAAATAATTGATCGGTTTCTGATTCGCTAATATCAAAGTGTTGCGTTGTGTCCTCAGTCGATTCGATAAATGCTTGGTCTTTGTCAAAATCAAAAAAACTGTCACTAGTGCTTAAACCTTCTAATGGGCTTAGTTGCTCGGTAGCTAGCGCAAGCTGTGTTTCTTCAAATAACTGTTGTTGACGACGTGCACGCCATTTATTAGCAATGCTAATGCTACTAAATAATAAAGCACCACCTAAAATATAGCCTAACCAGTCTAGACTGTTTTTGGTAGAGTTTGCAGCATCTAGCTGTTGCAATTGTGCTTGGTTTTCAGTGTTAAGCGTTTGATTAGTTTGCGCTAGTTTATCTATTTGGCTTTTTAAATGTGCCATGCGTTTATTCATTACCACCACTTCATCTTCAATTTCAATATCACCAGCCAACGCGTTTTGCAAAGGCACGGGTGCATTTTCTGGCGTAAATTGTAGTTGCATATCCATGCGTAAGTGTGGGTTATTAGATGGCATGGCAGATAGTTGGCCACCAGATATACTTAAACGCGGCCTATTAACTTTTTCAGCTTCAGTTTTTGATTCGTTGCGCACTGCTTCAAAAGATTTAACATCAGCAGGTTTAACATTGGTATAGCCAGCGGTGAGTACAATGTCTTTTTTATCTGCTTTATTTGAATTGGATTTGGCAGACTTTTTATTATTTTTAGCCACTTTTTGTGATTTTATTGCAGACGTTTGCTTTTTAGTGCTGACAACAGCAGCTGTTTCTGCAAGCGTGGCTTGCGTATTTTCAGTTAACGCTTCTCTGCCAGTTTGTAGGTTATTCTCCACATCAGCCGGCAGCGGCGGGTCTAGCAGTAGTACATAATCACGGCGCATATTCGCATCACACTCTGCGGCAATACTCAGGTTCATAATCGGTTCATTGAGTAGTTGGCTGGTTGTTACTGTCAAAATAGCGACATCATCGACAACTTTTGAAAGTTGGAAATTGGCGCTGCTTAGCTGATTTTCGGCTGTGCCATCGTCAATGACACGAAAGCAATCGACATTTTTAAGGGCACTAGCATCTTGTACTTTTATACTGGCACGCAACGGTTGCCCTAGCTGCGAGCTAACTTCTACGTTACCCAGTCCAAGCGCGAATACATTGGTTTGCGCGCTGATTGCCAATATGGCAACAGCAGTTTTTACAGCCTGTTTAAGTGTATAATTTGTGTGCATTTTGATTACCTTATTTAGCAATTATAAAGCCAACGCCTTGCAATTGTTGTAAATGTCCGTAAAGCTTGTTTGATAAGGTAATAGCAATTCATGTGCCAACTTGATATTGATGTTTGTAATGTCCTATTTACATACCAGCACAAAAAACCACAAATAATGCACGCTTTATATTTGACAAGCCTTTGTGCAACAGCATATAATCCGCCCTCTTGATTTTTTTAAGCTATGCTTTTGGTATAGTGCTTGGATTTTAGAATATGAATATTTTTTCTGGTAAAACTTTTTCTGCTAAATCGCACGAAGTGCAACGCGATTGGTTTGTAATCGACGCAACAGATTTAGTGCTTGGCCGCTTGGCAAGTGCTTGTGCGCACCGTTTGCGCGGCAAACACAAAACCATTTACACGCCACACACAGATACTGGTGATTACTTGGTAATTATTAATGCTGACAAAATTAAAGTGACTGGCGCAAAAGCTGATGGTAAGTTATATCACAGCCATTCTGGTTATCCAGGCGGCATTAGCACAACCACATTCTCTAAAATGCAGGATAAGTTTCCAGGTCGTGCGTTAGAAAAAGCAGTAAAAGGCATGTTGCCAAAAGGCCCGCTAGGCTATGCGATGGCTAAAAAATTAAAAGTGTATGCGGGCGACAAGCATGAGCATGCTGCACAACAACCAAAAGCATTGACTATTTAAGGCTATATAAATGATTGGCAAATATAA
>JANNWI010000133.1:0-12750 GCA_031414715.1 Methylophilaceae bacterium
TTTAAATATAACTTGATTAAAAAAGCACGTATTGTGCAAAAAATTGGCGGTGATTTTGGTGTTAAGCACAGTATATCATCTGCAGCGTTTTGGGCTATTTTTCGCATTCGCCGCCTACTTCCCCATGCTGAACAAAAACAAGCTGATTATGCAGCACGCTACTTTACTTTAATGGCGACGAGCGGCAGTTTAATACAAGCCAACTGGGGCGCACTTATTTGTGCGCGCGAAGGCTTAATCGATAACCAGCTAAACGATAAAGATTACCCTAAGCTAGAGCAAGTGGCGCACTACGCACAAGCTAATGGTGTGCTTAAAAACTTTCAGCATTATCCTAGCTTTACCGCTGTAAAAACGGTGGTTAGCATGATTCAAGGTGCACAATATGTCGCGCCAATTGCCACAGCAAATGGCTTAGAAATCCATCATTTTGTTAAAGATGCCAAACATATTCATGTGGCTTGGTGCATTAATGGAAAAGCCATTTTGTTGCGTGACATTTATGGCGATGCTCTGCAAGGCTCACAGATATTGGCTCGCAGCGGCATGATTTTAGCTCGCAATAGTGAATTCATTACCGAAAGTCCAATTTATTTGCAGTTTGACAGCGCGCCAGCTACACAGCCAGATTGGCAAACAAACGCATCGCCAAACTTGGTCATTCATGCACATGCCAGCCAACAATATTTCTCCATTGATTTAGCTGGTTGGCAAGGGTTGGTGATGGCAAATAATCATGAGGAAGCGCAAAAACTAATTGAAATGCTTAATCCAAATCACTTGCAAGCACCGCAAAAAGGCTCACAAAAAGATAGTGCGCTGCGCCATGCACGAAATGCTATTTGGATAGTTGCAAACCCGCTCAATACTAACCAACAGTTGACTATTAAAAAACCCGTTAAAATGTATCCGCATAAGGCGTTGTTAGATCGCTTTAAACCGAGCAAAGCCAATCGCAGCTGGAACGGTGCTATGGAGCTAATGCGACGCGGAATCTGCACGGCGGCTCCCGTGGCTTATTTTGAAAAAATTGGCGATAAAACGCTGAAACAAAACTTTTATGTGTGCGAATTTGTACCTGCCGAAACAACCGTTGGACAATTGTTTAGCGCATTTGCGCGCGGCGAAGCATCTTGGGGCGGTATTGCGGCTGAAGAAGTTTTAAAACAAGTGGCGCAATTTTGTTTATCTATGCACCAACGTTTAGTATTCTTTAGGGACTTATCTGGCGGCAATATTTTAGTTAACCTAAATACTGATAACAAAATGCAATTTTCACTCATTGACACTGCACGTTTGCGTTGTGTGAAACATACGCCGTTTCCGCGCAAATACAGGCTTGCTGATATGTCACGTGTCTGCCATAAGCTCGACTGGGCGAATCGCCAGCTGCTAATGGCTTATTATTTTGCAGGCATAGACAGTAGCTTTGGTTGGCGCGATAAGCTCAGCTTTTACTTATACGATTTTAAAGTTTCACTAAAGCGTACCATTGGTCGTAAAGGCATAAAACGATTACTTAAACGTTTTAAAAATCAAACTTAATCTAATGGAAATCATTAGTGTTTTTTAAGTAGTTTAAACACAACATTTAACAAGTAGCTGTGTAGTATTCAATACACGTGATGCAGATGTGAAAACAAAGCAAAACGAATTTTAACTTAAGGAGATTATTATGTGGACAACACCAGCTGCTACTGAAATGCGTTTCGGTTTCGAAGTTACAATGTACGTAATGAACAAATAATTATTTGTTTCACGTACGATAAAAGGGTGCTTACGCGCCCTTTTTTATTGCCCATATATCATATAGATGTTTATCTTGAATATGTTAACTTGGATTATTGACTAGGCCACTCAAACTCTTTGGGTAGTAGAACCCAAATTTTACCCTGTTGCTTCATACTACCTGCTTGTTTGCCCGCCGCATCACCCGCGCCCCAAAAATAATCTGCACGAACGCCGCCCTTAATAGCACCACCTGTATCTTGCGCCACCATTAATTTTTTAAGTGGTTTATTGCTGTTTGGTTGCGTTGTCGATAAAAATATCGGCGCGCCTAATGGCACATATTTTGGGTCTATTGCCACGCTACGCTCTGCGGTGAGTGGCACGCCCAGTGCGCCTAGTGGGCCAGGCAAATTGGCAGGTAGTTCTCTAAAAAAAACATAGCTTGGATTGGCATTTAGCAGCTCTTGCAGTTTACTTGGGTTTTTACTCGCCCAGTTTTTAATGCCTTGCATACTGGCTTGGTCATTTGTTAACTCGCCACGCTCAATCAGAACACGCCCAATCGAGTTATACGCTTGACCATTTTGGTCGGCATAGCCCACATGCATGGTTTCACCGTTATCAAACTGCACCAATCCAGAGCCTTGAACCTGCAAAAAGAAACCTTCCACTTGGTCATTAATCCACACCAACTCATTGCCAGCTAAGGGCGAAGATGCAGTTTCAATCTCTGCGCGCTTAGGGTACGGTATCAATTTATTTCGGCCTTCTTTGTCGACAACTAGCTTGCCACGCACGCGTTTACTTTTTAACTCGGGGTAAATCTCGCCTAAATCAACCGTAATTAAATCTGCGGGCTGTTTGTATAAAGGATATGGATATTGGCTTGATTTTTTACGGCTACCTTTTAACAAAGGCTCATAATAGCCTGTTATCAAGCCAGTATCAGTAGCATCTATATTGGCTGTGCTATACACATTAAAATACTCTGCAAAATAAGCTCGCACAGCTTGCTTGTTCGGCTTAACGATTGCACTGGCTGCGCTGCAAGCGACTTGCCAAGATTGTTGTGTTTTGTTTTTTAAGGTACTACATGACTGCAGCCAAGCTGGCCATGCAGCGCTAAGGTCGTCTTCCTCTAAACCATCAATATCTTGCCAGGTCACAGCTTTAAGCAATGCGTAGTCTTGTAGTTTAGTTGTAGTAGATGGAAGCACGCTGGATTGCGAGCAATCACAATTAGCTGCATTGCCTTCTTGGACAGGTTTTACGTTCGCTTTGTTACACGAAACTACCAATAGTACGAAAAAAATAAGAATGTATCTTTTAAACATGTTATTTTTTAACAAAGTGTTTTTTAATTTAACACTCTGGGCACAGCCAAAGTGAATGGTTCAATCACCGCGTCGAAAAAATTTCCATCTTCTGCCACAATTTTATAAGTGCCCCGCATTGCGCCAACTGGGGTGGCAAGTAATGTTCCACTGGTGTATTCAAATTGTTGGCCGGGCTGCAACAAAGGCTGTGCGCCAACCACACCCAAACCTTTTACCTCTTGCACATGGTTATTTGCATCAGTAATTATCCAATGCCTACTGATAAGTTGTGCGGATATATTGCCGACATTAGCAATTGTAACTGTATAGGCAAAGGCAAATTTATTGTCTTCAGGGTTTGATTGGTCGAGTAAATAGACAGTTTCAACACTGACTTTAAACGCATATTTTTTACTGTCGTCCATTTAGTTACTTATGATATGGATAATCATGGTGTCGCAATTAAACTCGTAGTAGGTGAGCTAGGGCTGGCTGAATAGTGTTTTTTAGCCATGCGGCCAGCCAAAAATGCTTCACGGCCTGCTTCTACCGCTTTTTTCATGGCAGACGCCATTAAAATAGGATTTTGCGCACCCGCAATCGCAGTATTCATTAAAATACCTGCACAGCCTAACTCCATCGCTATGGCTGCATCGCTAGCTGTTCCTACCCCAGCATCTACCAATACAGGCACCTTTGCATTTTCGATAATAATTTGTAGATTCCACGGGTTTAAAATGCCCATGCCTGAGCCAATGAGTGAAGCGAGTGGCATCACTGCGCAACAACCTATATCTTCAAGTTGCTTTGCAATAATCGGGTCATCAGAGGTGTATACCATCACATCAAAGCCATCTTTTACCAATGTTTTTGCCGCCGCGATGGTTTCTATCACATTCGGGTACAAAGTTTTTGGATCGCCCAATACTTCAAGTTTTACCAGTTTATGGCCGTCTAACAACTCTCTAGCCAATCTTAAAGTGCGCACCGCATCATCGGCCGAATAACAGCCCGCAGTGTTAGGTAAATAGGTAAACTGCTCGGGTGGCAAACAATCTAGTAACGATGGCTCACCCACGTTCTGGCCAATATTGGTGCGCCTAATCGCCACAGTCACAATTTGCGCGCCACTGGCATCAATCGCCGCGCGGGTTTCGGTAAAATCTTTATATTTACCCGTACCCACTAATAAACGTGAGTGATATGATTTGCCTGCAATAATTAATTGTTCATCCATACTATATATTTATCCACCACACCGTTTAACCGCCACCTACTGCACCAACTATTTCCAGCTTATCGCCATTTTGTAAAGTAACACTATCAAACTGACTGCGCGGCACAATTTCTGCATTTTTTTCAATCGCTAAACGTTTACCCGTTAAGTTTAATGTCATTATTAGCGCAGAAATTGTCACATTTTCGCTATCTAGCTGTTTTAAATTGCCATTGATAAAGATATTCATAAACCTAATTTTACTGGAAAGCCATATTAGACGGTGAATTTTAACGATTTAAGTGAATTTTTTAATTTAATCATTGTTTGGTACGGAGCTTGCTTATTGTTTAACTGAAATAAAATTACTATTTGTGTATTCCGCTACAAAACATATGCGTTAAACATAAGAATCTAATGATATTAATGATTTATCTACTAAACATGAGAAACGTTTGAATTTATTTGATAAATGACACACCAAGCTACAGGAACAAAATTCCAGTAACATTAACTCCCAAAAGGAAAATATGATGCAAGCAATAAATGTAAAACCAGTAATCAAACAAAACATAGCGAATAAAATCGCAAACAAAACACTAATTCAACAACCTAAAGCCAATGAAGTAAAAACCGAAAATGTGGTTGAATTAACTAAATCACAAAGTTTTAATCGATTTTTAGAAGCTAACAGCGACTGCGTATAGTTTAATAACAGTTATGCTTTAAAAACTGTTGTTCATTGATTTAAATAAAAAGTGGGCGGCAAATGCCAACCCACTGTCACACTAGTTTATTCTAAAGCAGCTATTCAATCATCAACTGTGGGCGTTTTGGTTCTGGCCAATCTAAATGGTAGAACTGACCACGCGGTTGATCTTTGCGCTCATAAGTATGCGCGCCAAAATAATCACGTTGACCTTGCAATAAGTTTGCAGGCAAATCAGCACTTCGGTAACCATCATAATAAGCCAATGCAGCACTAAAGCCTTGCGCTGGTATGCCGTTAGTGACTGCCAGCGCAATCACTTTGCGCCAGCCAGCTTGCCCTTCGTTCATGGCGTTAGTAAAGTACGGATCCAACATCAAGTTTTTTAAGCGTGAGTTAAGCGCATATGCCATCGTGATTTTTTGCAAGAAACGTGCGCGAATAATACAACCACCACGCCAAATTTGCGCAATTTCACCAAAGTTTAGTTTCCAGTTATACGCCACCTGCGCTTTATCAATTAGCTGAAAGCCTTGTGCGTACGCGCAAATTTTGCTGCAATACAACGCATTTTTAATCGCATCAATAATGGCTTTTTTGTCGGTTTCGTGTTTAATCGCAGGACCTTTTAATATTTTGCTAGCATCAACGCGCTCTTCTTTTAAGCTAGACAATGCACGCGCATACACTGCGGCAGCAATGGCATTTGCAGGTGAGCCAAGCTCTAGCGCATTCGCAGCAGTCCATTGGCCTGTGCCTTTTTGACCCGCAGTATCTAAAATTTGATCGACTAAAAAGCCTTTAGTCATTGGGTCTTTTTGCTGCAATATGTCAGCCGTGATTTCGATTAAGAAGCTTGATAACTCGCCTTTGTTCCACTCGGCAAACACTTTGCCAATTTCATCTGCGGGCATGCCAAGCAAGTTTTTCATGAGCCAATAAGCTTCACAAATCAATTGCATATCAATGTATTCAATGCCATTATGCACCATTTTTACATTGTGGCCAGCACCGTCTGGGCCGATATATTCGGCGCATGAGAAGCCGCCAACGACGGGCTTACCAGGTGTGCCGCCTTCAATTGGTTCACCTGTTATCGGGTCAACTTTCGCTGCAATATCGCGCCAAATAGGCTCTAAACTTGCCCACGCTTTACGGGTACCCGATGGCATTAAACTTGGGCCAAAACGTGCGCCCGTTTCACCGCCCGAAACGCCAGAGCCGATAAAATCGATGCCTTTAACAGCTAATTCTTTTTCGCGGCGAATGGTGTCTGTCCACAATGAATTACCGCCGTCGATAATAATATCGCCTTGCTCTAAAAATGGTAATAATGCGTTAATTGTCACATCTGTCGCGCTACCCGCTTTAACCAGCAAAACAATTTTGCGTGGTCGCTTGATACTCAACACAAAAGAGGCTAAATCGGCATGCCCAACAACATTAGCGTGCGATGGCTCATTGGCTTTGCACTCTTTAATAAAGTTGGTCATTTTTTTGGGGTCACGGTTATACACTGCAATAGTATAGCCATGGTCGGCAATGTTTAAGGCAAGGTTTTGCCCCATTACAGCTAGGCCAACTAGGCCAATATCAGCATTTTTTGTGGTCATTTTGTTCTCTATCAGGTTCTCTTAAATGGGTAATTTAAATAAAATTGAGCTGCATGCTTGTGGCCAGCAGCTCGCTACGAGCTTTACTACTTTATTGCTAATCTGTTCAATATTATTCAGCCGTATTGTTACCTCTTCATGTTAATGTTCAATGAAAAGCAGAAAACTAATCACATGATTCTGGAATTACAAGGCTCTGAATCTACAAGGCCATGAAACTATAGCGTCCTGGCAAACATTTGCAGCGTCATTTGGTAACCCAATGTTGCCAGCTCAGCATCGTAGCGCGCATCTTCGTCTCGCATAAAGGCGTGTTGCGCGTTAAACTCATGCCAAGTAAAGTTTAAATTGGCTGCGGCAAGCTTTTCATGAACCAATTGACGTCCGACTGCCGGAATATGGTTATCTTGCTTACCCCAAATCATCATCAGCTCGCCTTGAATATCGGCTAACCTTTCCATGCTATGTTGATTCGGTTGATTCGGAATAGTTTGAATGTGGAGGTCGGTTGCATAAAAACAAGCGGTGGCTTTCACCTCTGGCTGTAAAGCGGCACGAAACGCTAAATGGCCGCCAATACAAAAGCCCATCGCACCTAAATTACCGTTATACCAATCTTGCATGTTTAAAAAATCAATCACTGCACGATTATCCGTATCGTAGCCTTGTACATCTTTGGCAGTTTTGTCTGCATTGCCTTTTTCGCGGCCTGCATCGTCATAACCTAACACAGTGCCAATTGGGTTTAGTTCATGGAACACTTCTGGCACCAACACAGCATAACCATGCCCTGCCATATAAGCAGCTGCGCGCGAAATAGGCCCCGTCTGCTGAAAAATTTCAGAATAAAACAAAACAGCAGGCACTTTTTTCTTGTGGTTAGTGCTAGTGTCTGTTGGCCTATGAATATAGGTGCGCATTACACCTGTGGGCGTACTAATATCTGCAACCTGCAATTGAACTAACATAAGATCAAACAAATCTACATAAGAAATTATTATTTTACTAGTTTTGTGAGTAATGTCACACAATTAATCCATTAATTTTGACAATATGGTTGTATGCTAAGTATTAGTATTTACCTATTAACAAAGTGAGTTTGTTATGCACACATCATTCACCTGCCTAGGGCTAGCATTGGCTTTAGTATCTAATCAAACAACAGCAGAATCCGTCGCAGATATGGCCTATAAGTTAAAAGCCTCTGTCACTAAGGTGCATGTCACCACCCAATCTGGCGGGCATGGTGTGGGTACTGGTGTGGTGGTGGGTAAAGACCTAGTCGCTACCAATTGCCATGTATTAGCCAACGCGCGCGGCGTAAAAATTACCAAGTTTGGCGAAAGTTACACACCCGAGGCCATGCGTGCCGATTGGAAACACGATTTATGTATTTTGCGCTTTCAATTTTTAGAGCTAAAGTCCGTTGAATTGGGCGATTCTGAAAATTTAAAATATGAACAACCAATATTTTCTATTGGCTTTCCGGGTGGCCCGCCAAAACCGCAATCTACCGTAGGCAAAATTAAAGCGTTATACCCACTAGACGACAGCAATGTAGTGCGCACTGATGCCTCATTTGTCATGGGTGCCAGCGGCAGCCCAGTGTTTGATAGCGAAGGAAAATTAATAGCCATCAGCACCTTTAAAAGCCCTGGCCGTGGCGCATATTTTTACAATGTTCCCGTTAAATGGGTAAAGGCGTTACTAGATGCGCCAGAAACAGAGTCATTGGCATCAGGCGGCACTCCATTCTGGGATGCGCCTAATACTGAGCGACCATTTTTTATGCGCGTGGTATTGCCTTATCAAAACGACAAATGGGACGAGCTAAAAGTAGTGGCACAAGAATGGCTAGTAAAAGAACCAGCTAGCCCAGAAGCCTTATTCTACGCGGGGGTAGCCGAAGAACGTTTAGGCGATGTCAATAAAGCCCATGCTTATTTTGAAAAAGTGTTGGCTTTGCAGCCGCAACACGGTGCCACACTGATCGAGCTTGGCTTAATGGCCAACCGCGCAGGAAAAACTGAAGTGGTAGAAAAAACCCGCGTGGCGTTAAAGGCGATTGACCTAGATTTAGATGTTGAATTTGGCGAAGCATTGAAAGCTATCGCAAAATAGACTGTTAGTAATCTGCTGCGCGGCCAGTTGAATAGCCCTGCGGCACATCACTTTGCCAGCTTCCGCAATCGTTGCAGAGGTGGTCTTGCATGGTGGGACTTAAGGTGAGATTGCTGCTATTGCAAAACTTGCACACAGTGGGATGAATTGCTGCCGTTTTGTGATGTGTTTCGTGATGTTCGGTAGCGACTTTGCTGCTACCTAATCCATATTTGTTATCTGGCATTTTAAACTCCAAATTTCGCTACCTATATTTCTGGACTGCTAATTTCAAAACGAAAAATTAAATTTACGCTCTTTTTTGCATAAAAACAAGTTATTGTTTTGCGTCTTTTTCATGCGCCGCACGCGTCAACCTATCTAAAATTGCCAACCATTCTGAGGCGCTTGGCGGCGTTTCTATCAACAATTTGTCTAATTTAAGCGCATCCATTTTATGCAACGTGTCGTACAATTTTTGCGCTACATCGTTAGCATCATTATTCAACTGAAAATAAGTACAATTTGGCACTTGGCCACCGCCCAATAACAGAGCGGCTATGCGAGTATTTTCGTGTGTATTGGCATGTGAAATCAAATCAGCACGAGAAGCAAATAATTGCATGGGCGTACGCGGCGAGTAGTGCAAAACATGTTGCCCAGGCGCTTTTATCACTTGTTTTGTATTCGAAACAGGCACGCCAGCAACCGCATAGATATTGGCTTCTGGCAGCATGCCTAAACGTAACATTTGCCAACTATTACCAGTTACCGCAACAATAGTTGATTCTATACCTACCTCACACGCGCCGCCATCCAACACTGGCAATTGCTCACCCAAACTGTTCGTAACATGTTGAGCGCAAGTTGGACTTAATTGCGTAAATTTATTAGCAGATGGTGCCGCTAACGCCAAGCCACTTTGTTTAAGTAATTGTAAAGTTAGCGGGTGATTCGGCACTCGCAGTGCTACTGTGGGGTTATTACCACGCAAAATATTGGAAACATGTGGTTTAGCTGGCAACACCAACGTAAACGGGCCTGGCCAAAATGCGTGTGCCAGTTTTTGTGCCAGTGGCGAAAATTCACTGGCCCAATCACTCACTTGTGCCATATCCGCGATATGTACAATAAGTGGGTTATCGGCAGGTCGTTGTTTAATGGCGTAAATTTGGCGCAAAGCCGCATCGTTAGTCGCATCTGCCGCCAAGCCGTAAACGGTCTCAGTAGGGATTGCCACCACTTCACCGTTTTTTAATTGAATAACCGCCTGCTCTAAATTGACTTGCATATTCACCTACTAGCCCGAAAACGCTATTTTACTACTTAAGCTTACGATGCGTTAAAATACGCGCTTTTAAAAAGGACGCTTATGCAAATCAATGTCGAAAAAAATCCTGCGCAAACACAGCTAAATGCGCTTAATGTGACCAAATGGCCTACTTGGCAAAAAGAAGTATCAACGTTCGATTGGACTTTTCATGAGCAAGAAATTGCTTATATATTAGAAGGCAACTGCATTATCACGCCAATTGGTGGCGCGCCAGTGAGTTTTGGCAAAGGTGATTTAGTGACTTTTCCCGCAGGTTTAAAAGCCAGCTGGCAGGTGCTGCAGCCACTGCACAAACATTATCAACTAGATGGCAATGCGCTTAACCAGGCTTGGTTGCGTTTAAAAGCAAAAATAGGCTTGTAAGCTTAAACTAAGTTATCCAGCTTTACGAAAAGTAAGGTTAAAACGATAGGCGCCAAAAGCCGCATGGTTATTGGCTCGTAACGGCATTATTCCGTGATAATTTAAGCGCGATTTACCGCCCCACACAATCACATCGCCGTGGTTAAGCAATATTTTGGTTGGTTTATCGCTGCGCGATAAACCACCAAATAAAAATGTGGCAGATAGTCCAAGCGAAACAGAAACGATAGGCTGGCTAAAGTCTTGTTCATCTTTATCCTGGTGCAAACTCATACGCGCGCCAATTTTATATTGGTTAATTAGGCAAGCATCAGGCACAAAGTTAGCATAGCCTGCTTGCTCTGCCGCTTGTTTTGCTAGTGTTAAAAAACTGGCTGGCATGGCCTGCCATGGCTCACCGGTGTTAGGGTCTAGCGCATGGTATCGATAGCCTTTTCGGTCACTTACCCAGCCTAAGCTGCCACAGTTGGTCATGGCGACCGACATGGTAAAACCACCTGGCGTGGTCATGTTGGTAAGCTGCGATAGGCTCAACATGTACTTTAAATCTGGCAGTAATTGCGCTTCTTGATGCAAAGCAAAACCTGGCAACAGAATAGCGCCTTCGGCGATATTAACAGGCTGCGTGGGCGCGTTATCGAATAAATCCATATCAAATAAATCCCTAACGAATAAATCCATTTATTCCATTTATAATGTTGCTTTATGTCTAGCCATTACATATCTAATCAAGCAGTTTACGCCGAAGCAAGCCAATTTTTAAGCAATATTGATGCGGATTGGGCACAATTAATCAATACCGTTGGCGCCTGTACGTTAGCTGCAGAAATCGAGCCAGACCTTAATCCTTATCAAGCATTAGTACAAGCGGTGGCTTACCAACAACTTAATGGCAAGGCGGCTGATGCTATTTTTGCGCGGTTCAAAAATCATTTTGCTGGTTTTCCAACAGCTGAACAGCTGGTGGCTGCGCAATTTGACGATTTACGCGCTTGCGGGTTCAGCGGCCGCAAAATTGAAACGATTCAAGGCATTGCCAATGCAAGTATTATTGGCTTGGTGCCAAGCCGTGAAGTCGCTGAAGCCATGACCAATGAAGCGCTGATAGAACGCTTAGTGACGCTAAAAGGGATTGGGCAGTGGACAGTAGAGATGATGTTAATTTTTACCTTTGGTCGTTTGGATATTTTACCAGTAGATGACTTTGCCGTAATAGAAGGCTACAAACGCCTAAAAAAACTAGAAGTTAAGCTAAAAACCAAACAAATGGCTGACATTGGCAAAGCATGGTCGCCTTATCGCAGCGTAGCCAGTTGGTACTTATGGCGCGTATCGAAAGTCAGCACAGAGTTAATCCTGAAATGAAAAACTTATTCACACAAAAAGATTTTGCGCTTACCAAATTGCTCACTTACCGTATTTTTATGGTGCTGGCCTACCAAACCATGACGGTTGCGGCTAGCTGGCATGTCTATCAAATTACACGTGATCCACTGTCGCTCGGTTTAATCGGCTTAGCCGAAGTCATACCGTATTTTGCTAGCGCATTATTTGCTGGCTATTGTATCGATCACTACTCACGCCGTTGGTTTGGTGTGCTGGCAGCCTTCATGCTGTGCGTTGTCGGCTTTACTTTGGCAGCCATTTCAGCAGGCTATATTGCTGGCAATACAGTATATTGGATATATGCCAGCATTGGCTTTACAGGTTTGGCGCGCGCATTTATAGCGCCAAGCTACAGCGCGCTAATGGCCATTATTGTGCCGCGCGAAAGCTATGCCATAGCCGCTGGTATCGGCAGCTCTATTTTTCAAATTGGTTTAATTGCTGGGCCAGCAATTGGTGGCTTATTGGTGGGCTTTGCCAGCACCATGGCCGCTTACGCATTTTCTGCGGTTATGTGTGTTGGCGCAATGCTTGCGCTGTTATCTCTACGTTTAAAAGAACCACCACCTGCAGAAACTGCACCGGTATTTACCAGTATTGGGCAAGGCTTAACATTTGTCTGGAATAACCAAATTTTGTTTGGTGCACAAATGCTTGATATGTTTGCCGTATTGCTAGGTGGCGCGGTGGCCATGTTGCCGGCATTTATTCAAGATATTTACCAGCTTGGGCCAGAAAGCTTAGGTTTGCTGCGTTCAGCGCCCGCCGTTGGTGCGCTATGCGTTGGTTTATATTTGGCGCGCTATCCCATTATCCTACATGCTGGCCGTATTTTATTATGTGCGGTAGCAGGATTTGGTGTGTGCATTATTTGTTTTGGCCTGACTAAAAACTACTGGCTTGCAGGTTTATTTTTAGTGCTTTCTGGCGCTTTCGATGGCGTTTCGGTAGTGTTGCGCACCACCATTATGCAATTGGCCACG
>JANNWI010000134.1:0-1713 GCA_031414715.1 Methylophilaceae bacterium
CTTCGATAATGGCATCCTCAAACTTAACTGCTAGCGCCGTGTCTAGCACCACCATTGGTGTGCTTTGCTCGTGCAGTGGATCATGTATAAAGTCTAACGCCACTTTTAAACCATCTGCGGTGTGCGTATCAATTACCACGCCGTATTTTTTGTTGGTTTCGCGTATTGTTTGCATGCGGTTTTGGTGATTACTGCTACCAGATACAAAGCCAAACTCAGCTAATTTTGGTATTAATGCAGTTAAATCAAACGCGCCGCCTTTATCAACACTGTCCCACAACTCACGTACTTTTGCAGCATCTTTGCCAACCAAATCATACACAAATCTCTCAAAATTGGATGCTTTGCTAATGTCCATCGAAGGACTGCTGGTGTGATAAGTATTAGCCGAGCCACGCGGTTTGTAAATACCCGTTTTAAAAAATTCGTCCAGCACGTCATTCTCGTTGGTCGCCACGATTAATTTATCAATTGGCAAACCCATCATGCGCGCAATATGGCCTGCACAGACGTTACCGAAATTGCCAGAAGGCACAGCAAAATCAACTTTTTCGCTGTTATTTTTGGTGACGGCAAAATAACCCTTAAAGTAATAAACCACTTGCGCAACAATGCGCCCCCAGTTGATAGAGTTCACCGCGCCGATTTTGTACTTGGCTTTAAAATCCGCATCGTTGCTCACCGCTTTTACCATATCTTGGCAATCGTCAAACACACCACTAACAGCGATATTGAATATATTTTCATCTTGCAAGCTGAACATTTGCGCAGTTTGAAAGCGGCTCATTTTTTTTTGTGGACTAAGCATGAAAACGCGCACGCCTTTTTTACCGCGCATGGCATATTCTGCCGCACTACCTGTGTCGCCCGATGTTGCGCCTAAAATATTGGTGGTTTCACCTTTTTTAGCCAACACATACTCAAATAAATTGCCCAATAACTGCATCGCCATATCTTTAAATGCCAGCGTTGGGCCGTTAGAAAGGCTTAATAGATGCAAGTTGTCTTCTAATTTCAAAACCGGTGCAATGTCGTCGGCATTTTGCCCTGCGCGAGTAAAGCTATACACATCAGCGCGATAAGTTTTATCAATTATCGTCTTTAAATCCGCAGCGGGAATGTCGTCAATTAAGCGAGATAAAATGTAAAACGCCAAATCGCGATAACTCAAACTGCGCATATTTGTTAAGTCAGCATCATTAAACTGTGGATAGCTTTCTGGCAGGTACAAGCCGCCATCAGGCGCAAGTCCACCTAGCAAAATTTCGCTAAAGCTGAGTGCTGGAGACTGCCCACGGGTGGAAATATATTTCATAAACAGTTATTTTATGCCTTTAAAGCGCATTGTAAATGGTTTGACGGTTTTAAAATAGCCGCCAAAATTGATAAAAAAACTAAAAATTCACTTGGCTATAACCCAACAAAGTACCTGTTGCAAAAGCTAGATCAATCTGCGCAACTTGATAATCTGTAATCGCTTTAATCTCTTTCATTTGCGCCTCGCCCAAGCGCGTTAACGTCTCTAGCACCTCAGTCATCGTCCTAAGTCCCTCTTTAAATTGCTTTAGCTCAGCCTCATAGTTGATACCAGCAATTATCACTTGTTGACGCGCCGTTAAAATACGTGTCCATTGCTGATTTTGTACATCAAGCGCATCAAGTATCTCTTTTTTTACTGCCATGGTTTGCAAAGTTTTGTTCGATAACCGCTGC
>JANNWI010000135.1:0-5598 GCA_031414715.1 Methylophilaceae bacterium
TATGCGTGGCCGTACTTTTTTGCATAAGTTTTTAATTATCGACGAGGCGCAAAATCTTACGCCAAAACAAATGAAAACACTTATTACGCGAGCAGGTCCTGGCACTAAAGTAGTATGTTTAGGTAATATTGCGCAAATTGATACCCCTTACCTCACTGAAGGCAGTTCAGGCCTCACTTATGTGGTAGACCGCTTTAAAGGCTGGCAGCATAACGGTCATGTCACCTTGGTACGCGGTGAGCGTTCGCGTTTAGCAGATTTTGCAGCTGAAGCGCTTTAATTGACGCAATGAAGAAAGGCTTTTATACGTTGCTGGTTGCGCAGTTTTTATCTGCTTTGTCCGATAACGCCCTGCTTTTTGCTGCCATCGCACTACTAGCTGAACTAAATGCACCAGACTGGCATACCCCCCTACTGCAGCAGTATTTTGTTATTTCTTATATTCTGCTCGCGCCTTTTGTCGGCACTATTGCAGACGCCTTCCCAAAAGGGGGCGTCATGTTTTTTTCTAACTCAGTTAAAGTGATTGGTTGTTTGGCTATGATTTTAGGCATGCCACCGCTGTACGCTTATGGCATAGTTGGTATTGGCGCTGCAGCCTACTCACCTGCAAAATATGGCATATTGACTGAAATGTTGCCCAGTAGCTTATTAGTTAAAGCTAATGGCTGGATGGAAGGCTCTACCGTAACTGCGATTATATTAGGTGCAATCATTGGTGGAAAACTAGCCAGCGATGACCCGCATTTTGCATTGATGATTATCACTACTTTGTACGTGACTGCGGCGATTTTTAATTATTTCATACCAAAAATGCCGATTGATCATAGACCAGAAAGTAAAAGTTTGTTTTTTATGGTTAGAGATTTTTGGCATGCTTTTAATTCACTTTGGAAAGATCCGCTTGGTCAAGTATCGCTGGCAGTAACTACATTGTTTTGGGGGGCTGGAGCCACATTAAGGTTGGTGGTGTTGGCATGGGCAGCGCTTGCGCTAAAGTTTGACATAGAACAATCCACGCAGCTAATTGCCACCGTTGCGGTTGGCATTGCTGTTGGATCAGTCGTTGCATCTCGTTATATTAAATTAGAAGACTCAACTAAAGTGCTGCCGGCAGGCATTGTAATGGGCATGTTAGTCATTTTGATGGTATTTATTAATGACTGGCGTCTCGCTGCCCTATTATTGTTTTTTATCGGCGCGCTTAGTGGTTTTTTTGTAGTGCCGCTAAATGCACTTTTGCAGCATCGTGGCCATCATTTAATCGGCGCTGGTCATTCTATTGCTGTGCAAAATTTTAACGAGCACATTGGCATACTGATTATGCTGGGTTGCTATTTGCTAATGGTAAAAGCCGATGTTCACATCAACTCAATTGTGGTTGCATTCGGCCTGTTTATTATCATTACCATGAGCATTATCAACCGTGTTTATCGAGCAAAGATTTCTACTCAGACGACTAGTTTCTAGTAAGGCTAAACGCTGAAGTTAAACACTAGTGTAACTTTATTTTAGGCTCAGTTCGTTGCGTGATTATGCGCGCAATGGTTTGCAAGGCCACGGTAAAAAAACCATGTAGCGTCATCAAGTGCATTTTATACAGCGATTGATACATTAGGCGCGCAAATAAACCTTCGATATACATACTGCTGCCTGACAAGGCGCCCATTAAGCTACCTACTGTAGAGTAGCGACCTAAGTTTACCAGCGAGCCATAATCAAGATATTTATATTCTGGCAAGTTAGATTGATTCGCCACACGTTTTTTCATCGTTTTAACCAATAAAGACGCTTGCTGATGTGCAGCTTGCGCACGCGGTGGAACATTACCATCATATCCTAGCCTTGGGCATGCAGCACAGTCGCCAAAGGCAAAAATACTCTCATCTAATGTGGTCTGTAGTGTTTGTTTAACAATGAGTTGATTGATACGGTTCGTTTCTAAGCCATCCAGCTGCTTTAGAAAGTCTGGTGCTTTAATGCCTGCTGCCCAAACCACCAATTCAGATGGCACAAAGCGGCCACTATGCGTTGTTACACCTTTGTCTGATACCTCAGTAACACGCTCGCCAGTAAACACATTCACGTGCAGTTTTTTTAACTCCGCATCCACTGCTAATGACAATTTAACTGGCAACGCCGGCAATACACGATCACTGGCTTCTATAATGGTTATTTTTACATCACGGTCTGCGTCAATTTTATCTAAGCCGTATGCTGCAAGCTCACGCGTGGTGTTATGCAATTCAGCTGCCAACTCTACTCCAGTGGCACCAGCGCCGACAATCACCACTTCTAACTGACCATGTTTAATAGGCGTGCTTTGTGTTTGCGCGCGAACCAGCGCATTGTGCAAGCGGCGATGAAACCTTTCTGCTTGCTCTTGGGTATCTAGTGCAATAGAGTGTTCGAGCGCGCCCTTTATACCAAAGTCGTTAGTGGTGCTGCCTATCGCAATCACTAAAGTGTCATACTTAAAAATGCGACGTGGAATGACTTCTATACCCTCTTCATCGTGATGCGGCGCAACAGTAATTTCTTTGGCTGCTCTGTTTAAACCATCCATGCGGCCTAACCTAAACTTAAAATGATGCCAATGCGCTTGCGCCATATACTCTAGCTGATGTTTATCTGGGTTCATGCTACCTGCTGCAATTTCATGCAGCAATGGTTTCCACATATGCGTTCTAGTGCTGTCAATTAATGTAATTTCGGCTTTTTTACTTTTACCCAAACTATCACCTAAGCGTGTTGCCAACTCTAGGCCGCCTGCACCACCACCCACTATCACGACATGGTGTAAATTATTTTCTGCTAAATTTTTCAAATTGACCTTTTAAATCCAAATGCTTACAAATACAAAACGGCTGCTGAAATTAACCAGCAGCCGTTAGATTATAACGAAAAACCTAGTTCATCCAAGTTTTTTCGCCATCACCTTTGTACTCCGTGCGAATATAAGCGATTGCTTTAAGGATTTGATCTGTAGATAAGCCATCACCTGTGTGGCCTTCTAACTGGTTGTGCCAAACAAACATAGCACCGCCAGATGTACCAGGCGTTCCTGCCGCAATCGATTCAAACATACCTTTATCGGTCGCATTTTTTGCATAAACCCATTTTGTGTCATACGCACCCGTACCGCCTTGTTTATTAAGCGATGGTGCCATTACACCTTCTAATTTACCGCCATGACAACCTGTACAGTTATTATAGTTATACTCTCTCTTACCTTTTTTAGCCGCTTCTGCATCTGCCATATACATTTTTGTGTAAGGGTTGATACACGTTTTCAAAAATTCTTTAGCCTCAGGCGTGTCCGTCTCCACCGCTTTAATAATGAACGGTTTATTATCTTTAGTTGAAACAAAATTACAACCGCCCCCATCACTTGCAGATGCAGTATTTGTAGCTTCACTGCTTGAGGTGCTTCCTGCATTATCTGTTTTGCTACAGGCTGCTAGTACAGAAAAGGTCAAAGCCATCAAGAATCCAACTTTGAATTGTTTCATACGAGAATCTCCAAAAATGTTTACCATGGTAAAAAGGCTACTGCAATTATACAGTAGCCTTTTTGATTTGTTACAGATACCTAGACTAAAAACTTATTTCAACCAAGTTTTATCGCCATCACCCTTGTACTGTGTACGAATATAAGCAATCGCTTTTAAAATTTGATCTGTAGATAAGCCGTCGCCTGTGTGACCTTCTAACTGGTTATGCCAAACAAACATGGCGCCGCCAGATGTACCTGGCGTACCACCAGCAATAGATTCAAACATACCTTTGTCGGTTGCATTTGCTGCATAAACCCATTTTTGGTCATAAGCACCTTGGCCACCTTGTGTGTTTTTGCTCAACGATGGTGCCATAATGCCTTCTAATTTACCACCATGACAGCCAGTACAGTTGTTATAGTTGTATTCTCTTTTACCTTTTTTAGCCGCTTCTGCATCTGCCATATACATTTTTGTATATGGATTTACGCAAGTTTCTAAAAATGTTTTAGCTTCTGGCGAATCTGTAGCAACTGATTTAATCGCGAGTGGGCTACCATCTTTCATTGAGACTAGCTTACACGCTGCATTTGCCTGAAATGAAACCGTAAGACCTGCTAGTGTCAACATTGATACTAATAGAGTTGACTTTAATACTTTAAAACCAAACATGTTATCTCCTAATTTTTCAATTTTAAGTAAGGTCTTACATACATCTGCAGCTCGACCGTTTGCTTAATTAACGAATGTATTTCTACTTGGTTGACACAAAAATGCCACAAAATAAAAGTGTAATTTTACTCTGTTTTTGGAACAACCGCACTACGGTCTTTATCAGAATTTTTACCTCTGCGTTTTTCTTCTACCACCGGCACATGCGGTATGCCAAAATCATCTAAAATTTTGTCAATCGCAACTTTGTTACGCACAAGTGCGGCATCAATTTTCTCCATGCGCTCTTTATCTTTTTTGCGAACGCCAACAGAAATGTTCCAGAATTCTTTACCTTTAGCATTGTTAATCTCATCGTAACCAACGTATTCTGGAACAATTCTAACTTCCATTGGCACTTTGCTTTGTTTTGCAAAATAGCCGCCGATTGGACCCCAAGCCACAACAATATCAATTTCTTTTTTTTCTAAATCATCAATCAAATAACTAGAAGGTAAATTTAAATCACGCTGCATGCGGTAAGGACGCGCATTGGCAATTAAGCCTTTTTCATTCATGGGTATTGTGGCTGGGCTTTGGCCAACTACACCAATCACACCTTTTTTCAAATCAGGAGAGTCCCAATCAGTAATATTGTAATTACTCTCTTTACGCCATACATAAACATGACCAGAGCGATAATAAGGCTTTGATGTTCGTAGCAACTCACTATCTTCTCCTGTTCCCATTACAACGTCGCAACGTTTGGCATTAATAGTGTTGCGCAGAAAACCCATACGGTCAGGCCAATAAACGTAACTTAGTTTTAAGCCTAAGTCTTTAGCTAATACTTCTGCAATTTTATTCTCAAAGCCTTCTTGTTTATTATTTGAAAAAGGCATGTTTGCTGGGTCTGCACATACTTTAAATTCAGTGCCGTCATCTACGCGCTGCGCCTCACCACCACGTCCACTATTCATATCTACACCGGTATCCTCAGCCCAAATGGGCGTGCTTGCTATAGCTAATATTGCACCTAAGCCTGCAACAATCGTGGCAACCGTATTTTGCTTCAACATTATTTTATTCCTTAATAAAAATTGCGACTACAAATGCCGCGCTACTGCTTGAGAGTATGTCTAAAAATAAAAGTTCTATACGAGCTTGTATAACAAGTTCGAGGCTGTAGTATCTTAAATAAACTCTCATTTTTAGGCATACTCACTACTGCTAACGGCCATATCATAATTTAGATGACGCCTAGAGTGAAGTGCTTACAATTTAAATAAAAACACCCCACCGAAGTGGGGTGCTTATTTAAACACTATTCTAACTAAATTAAAATCTAATTATAGTTTGAATACATTCAATGCACCGCCGCCAGGAGCAGCGTTGTATTTAGTTAATTCAGCATAACCACCAGCAGCACCAAGTGCGTCTGTTGGGTTAG
>JANNWI010000136.1:0-5402 GCA_031414715.1 Methylophilaceae bacterium
ACGATGTAACATTTGGCATTGGCCGTGCTTGCAAAGTTAAAACCTATTTAGCGGTGGCCAGCGCTGTAGATGCGATGAGCCGTGACCGCGTGAAAAAAATTGTACTGGTGCGCCCTGCCGTAGAGGCGGGCGAAAAATTAGGCTTTTTACCAGGCGATTTAAACCAAAAGGTAGACCCGTATCTACGTCCGTTGTACGATGCACTATACGATTTAGCAGGCTATGATACGGTGAATAAAATGTTTGAGCGTGGCGCGATAGAAGTGGCGCCACTGGCATATATGCGCGGCCGCACACTCAATCAAAGTTTTATTATTTTAGATGAAGCGCAAAATACTACGCCAGAACAAATGAAAATGTTTCTGACTAGGATTGGCTTTGGTACTAAAGCAGTAATTACTGGTGATGTGACGCAGATTGACCTGCAAAAACATCAAAAAAGCGGCCTTGTAGAAGCGCAAAAAATCTTAAAAAATGTTAAAGGCTTAGCGTTTACGCAATTTTTAAGTGCTGACGTAGTGCGCCACCCGCTGGTGCAAAAAATTATTAATGCGTATGAAGAATATGAGGTTAAAAATGAAGCTTAATTCCGTTCAGCTTTCTAGCGTAAATAGACACTCAATAATTGATATTGTTAAAGGGATTGGCATTATTACCGTAGTACTATGTCACAGCTGGCTAGCAAAAGAAAATGCCGAGCTTTCTCGTATTGTTTACTCTTTCAACATGCCTTTATTTTTCTTTGTGTCAGGCTTGTTTTTTAATCCCAACTTAAATTTTAAACAGTTAATTTACAAAAAAGCCGATGGCTTACTAAAGCCATTTTTTGTTGTAGTACTTAGCTTGTTTTTTCTTGACTTAATATTTACCCAGAAATTTGATATTCCAAAAGGTTTATTTGCCATTTTATATGCTACTGGCAACACACTCAATTGGGCTCCATTATGGTTTTTGCCTCATTTATTTTTAGTTTTTTTGAGTGCTTGGATATTGAATAAATTAATTTTTAGCCATTTAAATAACTTACTTGTAAAATATATTTTACTATTGATAATGTTGTTAATAGGTATTCTACAAATTCAGCTTATCTGGGCTAACCCAGTCAATCCTTTTGGAATTGTTAATCTAAACCTTGAGCGTCACAATTTGATTGGCCTACCATTTAGTTTAGATTTAATACCTGTATCGGTTAGCTTTTTTTTAGCTGGGCATTTTCTCACTAAGCAAATGTTAAACTTTAAATTTAATATTTATTCAGCCACTATTGCTGCGCTGTTTTTTTTAGGTCTTCACTATCAATTCGACGAAACAATAAACTTGAGTTTCCGCCAGTATGGCAACATTTTAATTTGCACAACACAAATTATTGCTGGCATTTATTTGGTTTTTTCAATTGCCTACTTGTGCCAGTACATAGAGAAACTAAGCAATTTACTTGCTTATCTAGGCGCAGCCAGCCTATTCATATTAATTTTTCATTATGCATCACAACGAACCTTTACTGGCTACTTACACTATTACTTTCCTGAAAATAAACTCTTGTTTGCAATCATAAGCTTCATTGCAGCCATTGTTTTTTCGATTACTATTCAAGAGCTGACCAAGAGATTTTCTTGGTTAAGCAAACTGTTATTACCCAATAAAAATTAAGTATTTTAGATTTAAAATGAGGGATACGTCCATTAAAAATATATCAACAAGTTTAGATGTTCGGTCTATAACCTTAAAGCGCACGGAATACAAACAATATTAGTCCTTTACAAAATGCAACTAGTGAGAAGTAATGCCCTGCAGGCCAATATCCATAGGGCATGCAAGGCAGGTTTTAATTACATAAGTATCGCATGGCCAATTTAAAACTTACTCTGCAAATCGCCAGCCAATTGGCTAATATTCCCACAAAAAACTTGTTTAAAAAGTGGGCAAAAGTCGCGCTACGCGTAGATACCGAAGTGACAATTCGACTGGTAGATGAAGTTGAAGGCCGTGCCTTAAATTTGACCTATCGGGGCAAAGATTACGCAACCAATGTGCTGACATTTACTATCGCCGAAACACCTCATTTGCTAGGGGATATTGTCATTTGTGCACCAGTTGTGGCAAAAGAAGCGGTCGAACAAAGCAAATCGCTTGAAGCACATTTTGCACATTTAACCATACATGGTATTTTGCATTTACATGGTTATGACCATGAAATTGAGGCGCAGGCGGCGCTGATGGAGTCTATCGAGATACAAATTTTAGCTAAACTAGGGTATCCTAACCCTTATCTCATTACAGAGGATAATCACGCCGATGAAAACCGTCTGTAGCGTTGTCGTTTTAGCCTTGCCGTACCAAAGTGTACTGTCTGCGGCTAAACTTCTAGCTACAAACAATTTTGATCTGCGTTAAGTTATGGCATCAGAGTCGGAAAAACAAAATACAAAAGCAACTTTACTAGAGCGTTTAAGCAATTTTTTGTTACGCGAGCCCGAAGATAGAGAACAATTAGTCGAGCTATTGCACGGCGCTTATGAAAACCACCTAATGGATGCCGACTCACTGGCCATGATAGAAGGTGTGCTACAGGTTAGCGAGATGCAGGTGCGCGATATCATGATTCCGCGCTCGCAAATGGACGTGATTGACATAACAGACGCGCCCGAAGTGTTTATTCCGCACGTGATTGAAACTGCGCACTCGCGCTTTCCTGTGATTGAAGACGACAAAAATGATGTGATTGGTATTCTGCTGGCCAAGGACTTATTAAGGTACTACGCGGGTGAAGATTTTGAAGTACGTGACATGCTACGTCCTGCGGTGTTTATCCCCGAGGCCAAACGTTTAAATGTGCTGCTAAAAGAGTTTCGCAGCAATCGCAACCACATTGCCATTGTAGTGGATGAATATGGTGGTGTGGCGGGCATGGTGACGATTGAGGATGTGCTTGAGCAAATTGTCGGCGATATTGAAGATGAGTACGACTATGACGAAGATGAAGATAATATTATCCAAAGCGGCGAAGGCCACTATCGCGTCAAGGCGTTGACCGAGATTGCCGATTTTAACGAGGCCGTTGGTACTCATTTTAGCGATGAAGAATACAGCACTATTGGTGGGCTGGTGGTGAACAAATTTGGCCATTTACCCAAACGTGGCGACCAAACAATCATTGATAATTTAAGTGTTACCGTGGTGCGTGCCGATAGCAGGCGCTTACATTCCATCTTAGTTGAAATTATTCCTGGTGAACCTTACCCGATTGAGTCTGTATAGACTCCAACATTGTGTGAACTAATCTTAGTTTCATATCTCATAACGTTTGCATTGATAATGATGATGAACACTTTGGAGAAGCAAATGAAAAAATGGATGTTGGCAGTTTCGCTAGTTGCTACAGGATTATTTGCAAATGTTAGTTTTGCTGAAGAGGCGCCAGTTGCTAATGATGTTGAGAGCTCTCAAACAGAAGCAGCTAAAACGCAGCCCTTGTTAACAGAAATTCCTACCGAAGAAAAAGCCTTTGTGGCGGCCATCAATCAATTTAATAAAACCAAAATCGTTGAGTTACTCGGCGAACCTGCCAGAGCTGATGATGTAAAAGTAAAAGGCTCCGGCAAAGTGGTAGCCAGCATATGGCACTATCACAACATTAATACTGATGAAAACGGCGCTTATTACCCTACTACCGAGCTAGATTTTGTAGATGACAAAGTGGTACAAGTGGTATTTATTAATAATGATGGTAGTGAAGCCAATGATGGCTTTGGTAAAAAATACGAAACTGAGCCGATGCCAGAAATGGAAAAGCTAGAAGATATTCCGCCTAGCTTATAATTTACGATTTATTTATCAATAATAAAGGCGACTGTATTTTAAAAACAGACGCCTTTTTATTTGCTAAATACTAATTACTTACTTCTTTAAATAATCACGAATTTCACGCAATAACAATACATCATCTGGCGTAGCAGGCGGCGCGGCTGGTGCTGCATTACGCATTCTGTTTACCATTTTTACCATTTGAAAAATCACAAAAGCCAATATTAAAAAGTTAATTGCTATTGTAATAAAGTTACCGTAATTTAGCGTATTAACGCCAGCTAATTTATGCGCTGCTAAGGTGGCTGCTGTACCTTCTGGTACCGCTGATAATGCAATAAACTTATCCACAAAACTGACAGAACCAAAACTGCCGATAATTGGCATAATAATATCTTGTACCAATGAATCGATAATCTTACCGAATGCCGCGCCGATGATGACACCTACTGCTAGGTCCATCACATTGCCTTTCATAATAAAATCTTTAAATTCCGATGCCATACTCATAATCAAATCTCCTAATTGTTATTTATCAACTTATTTTGGTTTAAAACATCAATGCCCATGCAATATAGTCGCCTAGTTTAGCCTTTGTCAACAATTCCCAACAAAGTCTGGCTATTCAAATGTAAAAAATGATGAATTACAAGCTACAATCAAACTTCTCCACTCATCTATATTTGGTATGATTGACTACAATAAATATCTACCTGCTTTGCTAGCACTTATCTGTGGATGCGCGACTGTGCTAGGTTTTGCGCCATTTTATATTTTTCCAATCCCAATCTTTGCAATCGCTGGCTTATGCTACTTATGGTTAAAAACAAGCACGCCAGCAAGCGCATGGATATTGGGCTTCAGCTATGGTCTTGGATTATATTGCGTCGGTATTTATTGGATTTATATTAGCCTACACGATTTTGGTGGCATGCCTTGGTGGTTTGCTGGCTTTAGCACGTTTTGTTTGTGTGCGTTTATGGCGCTATTTATTGGCTTGGTGGGTTATTTTAGCAAAAGACTTAGCAGCAAGAGTCAATCTTTATTATGGTTAAGCGTTCCCGTTTTATGGGGTTTATCCGATTGGGTGCGCAGTTGGATTTTTACTGGCTTTCCGTGGCTAACAATGGGCTATAGCCAAGTGCCGCATAGCCCACTGGCAGGCTATATGCCGCTAGTGGGTGTATATGGCGTTTCGGTAATCACCGTATTTTTGGCTATATTAATCGCATACTGGTTTAGCAAGCCGAGCTTAATTTTTAAGCGCAATTCCATCGCAGCAATTGTGCTAATCATTGTTATTGGCAATGTGCTAAAAATTATGGAATGGACAACACCAATCGGCAAACCAATTTCTGTGGCATTAATTCAAGGTAATATTTCGCAGCTAGAAAAATGGTCTGCCGATAAAACCCAAAGCACGATAGACCAATATTTAAGTATGATTTATGCCAGTAAATCTGAGCTGATTATTCTGCCAGAAACCGCGCTACCCGTAATTTCCAGTCAACTTGACCCTACAGTTAAAAATGCCTTGGTAGAATACGGCAAGCAGCATCCATTGATTATTGGCATGGTGGAATATGACCATAAAAATT
>JANNWI010000137.1:0-1661 GCA_031414715.1 Methylophilaceae bacterium
GGCTGCCAAAATAACTCGCCCTCGGTCCAAGCAAATAGGCCTTTCCAGTGCCATGTTTCTGTTGGCACAACGCCTTTTTTAGCAGCATCTTTGTGCAAGGTTGCAGATACTTTAATTTTTCCTGTGAGCTTATCGCCCGCATGCAAGCCAGATGCATCGCTAAAATTTGCATCGGTTAAGTTGATTTCGGTATCTACGCCATGCGCTTGCGGCGTAATAGTGATGCTAAATGGCACCCGTGTGCGCTCGGCTGTAAACAGGCCACCTGGGCATTGCCAAACTTCAACGGTGGCTTTTTTAGGAATCAAGCAATTAATTTTTAACGATGCCCAAGCTTTATCGGCGGTTTGTTTTATATCTGAAAAAAAAGTAACCGTTGGCTGGGTAGTTTTTTTTGCATAATCCAAATAAATGGTGGCGTTTTGCGCCTCCACTTTACCCATCAAAATATGGTTGGCTTTTACCAACATGGTGGTATTGGCTTTTAAATCGATAGTAATGTGCGCTTTTTCTAGCCGCGCTTTGCCATATTCCAGCGTCTCAGCTTGCACAATGGCAATATCACTGCCAGTTAAATCTAGCGCAATATTGGCTTTGTTTAGCGTGGCATTTTCGTGGGTAATTTTATCGGCAGCAATGCTGATGTTACTTAAAGCAATGGTAGTTGGCGAAAAACTTAGCAAACATATAAATAGTGCTGCATAGCACTTCCAGCTTCCCACTATTAAGGAAAAGGCGCAACAAGTAACATCCCCTCCCCAAGAAGGGGGAGGGTTAGGGCGGGGGTGAAAGCGTGGCAAGTAACGGTGGTATTTCAAAGCGTTCACTCCCCATCCTAGCCTTCCCCCCACCAGGGGGAAGGGATAAGGGCGTAAGCTAGATAGTCTCATGACAAAATATGCGTTTTTAACTAGGAAATACACCTGTTGAAAGGTACCGATCACCTCGGTCACAGACGATAGAAACAATCACCGCATTTTCTACTTCTTTAGAAAGCTGCAATGCCGTGTATAGCCCGCCACCGCTAGATATTCCCGCAAAAATACCCTCCTCTATCGCCAGTTTACGCGTCATGTTCTCGGCATTTTTTTGACTGACATAGCGCAGCTCATCAACGCGTTTTGCATCAAAAATTGTTGGCATATATTCAATTGGCCATTTGCGAATGCCTGGAATTTGCGCGCCTTCTTCTGGCTGAACACCGATGATTTTAATATTGGAATTTTTTTCTTTTAAGAATCTGGAAACGCCCATAATGGTGCCCGTGGTACCCATACTGGCAACAAAATGCGTAATTTTTCTGTCGGTATCACGCCAAATTTCTGGGCCTGTCGTTTCATAATGCGCCAATGGATTATCTTGGTTGCCGAATTGATCCAGCACAATACCCTCGCCTTCAGCTTGCATTTTCATGGCCACGTCTCTAGCTAATTCCATACTGCCGTCTTTAGGCGTCAAGACTAGCTCTGCACCGTAGGCTTTCATGCTTTGGCGGCGCTCAATAGATTGATTTTCTGGCATCACTAGCACCATTTTGTAGCCGCGCATAGCCGCCACCATTGCCAACGCAATACCAGTATTGCCAGAAGTCGCTTCAATTAGCGTATCGCCAGGCTTAATATCGCCACGCGCTTCTGCCCTAGTAATCATTGAATAAGCGG
>JANNWI010000138.1:0-2018 GCA_031414715.1 Methylophilaceae bacterium
CTAAAAAAGCAAAATTGGTGCTTATACGGCTTTGGTCTTCTTCTAGCCTTTGCAATGCGCCAATTAAGGTTGCCACCGCTTCGCGATGAAAATGCGGTATTTGATGCTGTGCACATTTTTGTGCCACAAAACCCGCAATGGCCGCATAATTTTCTGCATTAGCCAAAATACGCTCAGCAAACTCGACTTTAATAGGAAAATAATCAAAAAAATCAGGGCTTTGGTCTAAGCAATCATAAAAATCTTCGCGCGTAGCAATCAATATCATCTTAATTTGTAAAGGCATCAGCGTATTCGTTAAAACGCTACTCACGCTTTGCGTGCTGCTACCCACATCTTCAATTTGCACAGTGCCATTGCGCAAAAAACGATGTAGCTTTTCTATTAATTGTGCACCGTTTTGCTCGTCACTCAATAAATCACGTAAATGCAATAGCAGCATACCGCCATCGGCTTTGTGCAAATTGCCAGCACGCAAGCGCAAAAACTCAGGCGTTGTAGCATCAGTCGTGCTATCTACTCCGCCAAATAAAGATACTAAACTTGGGTCATTGTCGTAAATGACAGCTTGTGTTTTGCTGTCAGCGCAGCTGACTAATACATTCACCCGAAAACGCGTAAAAAATGTTTCGTTAATTAAGCCTTCAAGATTATTTTCAGCATCAGTACCTGCTTGTTGCCAAGCCGATAAATAAGCCAAACACTCTTGTTGTACTAATTTGAAGTAATCACCCAAAGCTGGCTTGCAACTTTCAAACACTTTGTCTAGTGTTGCAATTGCAGCAGTCAGCCATGCATCAGCGTTTTTTATGATGGCTTCAGGGCTGCCAGCTGCGATAAACTTAGGCATTTCTTGCATCAATGCGCGCGCAAAACTATCCATCTCATTGCGCAATTGCTGGCCAAACCCTGCAGGCAGCTTTACCAATGTGGCTTGTTGCGCTTGCTCAAAATTGCAAATCGCCACTAAATCATGCAAGTCAGCTGCATTGTTATTCGCCACCCCATGCATGGCGCTTTGCATGAGCGATGTGCGGCCGCTACCTTGCTCGCCAAGCACCAAAATATTAAAACCAGGCTGCGGAATTTTTAAGCCAAACAATGCTGCTTTTTTTGCCTGTGTTTGCGCTACCCAGGCATGGCTGCTGCCTTTGTCGGCTTTTGAATTTTTAAGCAACTCTTCAGTCGAGTCAAACTTAAAATCGTTTAATTCAATGTTAGAACACAGTTCTTTAGCGCTTAAAATTTGCATATTGTTTGTAATATTTCTTTGATTTTTTTATCGTTAAATTCTATTATTATTTAGCTTTAATTGACTAGCGTCACTTGTCCCAGCGCGCTGTTGCTGCATCATCCGATACTTTAGCCTCAACCCAGCGTTCGCCTTGGTTTGTCAGTTCTTTTTTCCAAAAAGGCGCATTTGTTTTTAAGTAATCCATGATAAATTCGCATGCTTTAAACGCGTCACCTCGGTGCGCACTCGTTACCGCCACCAGCACAATTTGGTCAAGTGGCTTAAGCGTGCCAACACGATGAATAATCAAACTATCAATCACATCCCAACGTGTTTTTGCTTCTAATTCAATCGCTTGCAACGCTTTTTGCGTCATTTCAGGATAATGCTCTAAGGTCAGTGTGTTAATAGTATCGCCATCGTTTACGTCACGCACTAAACCCACGAAACTCACAATAGCACCAACATTGCCTTGCCCTGCAAGGCGCATGGATGTTAGCTCCTGAGCATGGTCAAAATCGCTTTCTTGGATACGAACAGTCATTTTTTTTGATTATCCACCAAACTATCCGCCAAACTATCCACCAGTGACGGGCGGGAAAAATGCGACTTCGTCACCCGCATTGATAGCAGCTAAATCGTCAACCAGCGCATGGTTAATGGCTGCACGAACCACTTGCTTGCCATTAAATAAATTCGCCCAGTTTTCGCCGCGCAAAGCTAAGTAATTTTTTAGCGCTGTTACGCTGTTAACGTCGCTGGGCAAATCTATATTTTCAGATGA
>JANNWI010000139.1:0-3286 GCA_031414715.1 Methylophilaceae bacterium
CCAAGCCGTTACCATCCACAGCGCAATTAAAATTAGCAACTCATACACGCATGCGGCCAATAGTTTTACTAAGCTTACTTTAGAATTGGCTATGCTTATATTGGTTTTTTCTATTTTATTCATTGGGGTATTTTAACCTTACAACGCTTTATGGCACAAAAAAACCGCTTACCTTAGAAGCGGTTTTTTTAATGGTGCTTTATTTGTGGGTTTTACAAAGTACCTAGGTTTAATCTATCTCTGGATCGTAATCTAGTTCTGGAGATTCTTTGCGTAGTTTTTCACGCTCGGCTTCTGGTAGCTTTTGGTGTTCTGCCCACTTTTTACGCACTTCATCTTTTTTATCATCACTTAACGAATGAAACTGCTGATAACGTTTACGCGCATTTTCACGCTCATAGGGCGTCATTCGGCTCCAGCTATTCAGGCGCTTTTGCACCAGCTGTTGTTTTTGCGCATCCATACTGGGGTAATCTTTAGCAATATCCAACATTTTTTCGCGCTGCCATGGGCGCAACGTATCCCATTCTGTACCTAGCGGCGCCAATACTTTGCGTTCGCTATCAGAAAGTTGGCCCCAAGTTTTAGTGGGTGCATGATTATCTTGACTTGAGGCATCACTTAAGCCGTTGCTGATTGAGGATTTTACGCTGCCAATATCACCCAACGCTAGCTGGGTTTTGTTAGATGTTGATGTCTCAGCCGCTTGCACGCTTGCAGCAAACATCACTAATAAAAATAAAAATTTATACACAACTGCCAGTTCCCTATTTTTTAATATTTTCTTATGCAAAACTAAACTTAATCATTAAAACTTAAGCGTTAAAAATTAACCATTAAAGCTTAAGTTTGCCATCATTTAAAGATGGCTCGAAGCCTCTATCTACAAACGCTTCGGGTGGCAAATCTGCGCCCAATAAAAACGCGTCACTAGCCTCTTTTTGGCTAAGTGCTTGCATGAGGATAACACCAAAAATTACAGCACCTAAAATTAAACCTGTGCTGGCAATGCGGTGATATTCGGCCCAAGCAACCAAAGCACTCAATGTACCGTCATTATTGACTTTAGCGCCCGATACTTGCCGTGCATGCGCTTTGAGTGCGCGGGTGCGACCGTTTTCAAGCTGTTTTAATGTGCGCATACTTAAACGATTGGCATGTGCATCTAGCAAGCCAGCTATTTGCTTGCCTTGCTCATCTGTTTGTTGTGTATTTTCGTGATTTATTTGGTCAAGTTTCATGACTCTGCTCCTAAATTTGCTATTACCCTGCTGCCCAAACCTTGCTTCTCTAACAAAGCGGCCATTGTGTGCACTGCACGTGAGCAATGCGTTTTAACACTACCTTGCGAGCAACCCATCATCGCGGCGGTTTCTGCTACATCCATGTCCTCCCAATAACGCAATACAAAGGCTTCGCGTTGACGTGCGGGCAGCTTTTCTAGCGCCTTTTCAATCATTTGCATGGTTTGGCTACGCTCTAATTGACCCATCGGATTTTCTGACTCGTCTCCCACATCAATGGTGTCGAGTGGATCGCGATCTTCCTCGCCATTTTCACCCGCACCAAAGCTAGATAGTAACGTAGTCCATAAATTGCGCACTTTTTGCCGACGCCAATAATCGCGCATGGTATTTTGCAAAATACGCTGAAACAACATTGGGTATTCGCTGGCAGGCTTATCGGCATACTTATCAGCCAGCTTTAACATGGCATCTTGCACAATATCAAGCGATGCATGGTCATCACGCACCGCATACACGGTTTGCTTAAATGCACGCCGCTCTACATCGCGCAAAAAATCTGATAATTCTTGTGAACTTGCCATGAGTTAAGTTATTTGTTATGTGACATAAGTATATCAGCTTTAGGTTTTGTGCTAACTTGTATAAGTCTAGCATTTAGTTACAATCTAGCTAGTTGGTTCATTTGGGAGTTAGTATGACACGCATTTTAATACTCATTATTCTAGTTGGGATTCTATATTTCATCGTTAGACGCATCGCTGCCAGCGCAAATGCTAAAAGTAGGCCATCTGATAAAAAAGAAAATACAGAAGCAAAACAAGAGGTAAGTATAGTACAGTGCGCCAATTGCGGTTGCCATGTGCCAGAAAGCGAAAGCCAAATGAAAGACAATAAAATTATTTGTAATAATCACGAATGCCAAAAATAGCATGGCGATAGATTTAACGACGAATAATATAACCGCTATGCGATGGAGCAGCCTTAAACTTTATAACGCTTATCGGTTAGTACTTGCGTTACTACTGTTAATAACGCAAGGTCTCGTTAGCAGCGAAAGCTTATGGCAAAGTATCAACTCCTCTTTATTAGCAAGCCTTTTTTCAACCGTAGTCACCGGTTATTTCATTTTCAGTCTGATTTCTGCCACTTTTACCTGGATAGAAAAGCCGAATATCGACATCAACCTACCGATTCAAATTATCATAGATATTGGCTTTATCGTGATGCTGATGCACGCGCAAGACGGCAGCCAGAGCAGCATAGGTTTGTTGTTAATTATCGCCGTAGCGGCTGTCAGCTTAATTAGTGAAGGCCGCCTAGCCTTATTCTATGCGGCTGTAGCGAGCATCGGCATTTTGTTTGAGCAATTTTATCGTAACTTATCTGTTAGTAGTGCTGCCAGTAATTACACGTCTGCGGTACTGCTTAGCTTGGGTTGTTTTGCCACCGCTTGGCTAGCCTACAGTTTGGCCAAGCGCACCAAGCAAAGCGAGTTGCTGGCCTCGCAACGTGGCCTAGATGTGCAAAATTTGGCGCAAATAAATGCGTTAATTACCGATGAAATGCATGATGGCGTGCTAGTGGTCAACCAAGCTTTACAGGTTAAGCACTATAACCATCAAGCAAAATCGTTACTTGGTTTAGAAAAGGATCATTGGCAAGATAAACTGCTAAATGAAATTTCACCTGAGATTGCCAACTTGCTGCAACTTTGGGTTGAAGAGACGGCCGCCATCAATGGCTTTGAGCCGACCAACCCTGCGATGCCTAACTTTTTAAAACTGACAGCGCTTTCGCGTGAATTACGGCTTCGATTTTTACCAATTGCAGAAAATCGCCTGCAAGGCGCGGTCATTTTTATTTCAGATAGGTCGCAAATGCAAACACAAGCACACCAAGTAAAATTGGCGGCACTGTGACGTTTAACCGCCAATTTTGCGCACGAAATCCGCAACCCTCTCAGCGCAATTAGTCATGCGAACAAGCTTTTGCAAGAGGAAGATAGCGACCCTTCCACCAAGCGCATGTTGCAAATTATT
>JANNWI010000140.1:0-9748 GCA_031414715.1 Methylophilaceae bacterium
GTAGCTCACTTGAGTCAAACACGTTTTGAAGTGCATGTTTCTAAAGAGACTTTGAATGTCAGCGTTGGTTTAAACAAACAACATGCCGTTAATTTAGAAAAAGCCTTACGCCTAAATGACAGGCTTGGTGGTCACTTGGTCAGTGGCCATGTGGATGGCGTGGGCGAAGTTACCCGCTTTGAAGAGTTAGGCCAAGCAAGTGAAGAAAGCTGCTGGCTCATGTGTATTCGTGCGCCACACGCGATTTCTAAATATATCGCCAAAAAAGGTTCCATTTGCGTCGATGGCGTTAGCTTGACAGTCAATAGCATTGAAAATAATACATTCAGCATGAATATTATCCCTCACACCTTACAGCACACCACATTTCAACATTTATCCGTAGGTAGCCAAGTCAACTTAGAAATTGACCAAATTGCGCGTTACGTAGAGCGCATGGCGCAATGGGAACAAGAAAGCGAACATGCCACTTAAATCGATTAGCCCAATTGCTGACATTATTGCAGACATAAAAGCTGGAAAAATGGTGATTTTGGTTGATGACGAAAATCGCGAAAACGAAGGTGATTTTGTGATTGCGGCAGAATTTGCCACCGCCGAACACATTAACTTTATGGCAAAGTATGGCCGCGGTCTCATTTGCTTAACGCTGACCGAAGCGCGTTGCAAGCAACTGAACCTGCCACAAATGGTGGTGAATAATGGCACACGTTTAGGCACCAATTTTACCGTATCTATCGAGGCTGCAACTGGCGTCACTACTGGCATCTCCGCCAAAGATCGCGCTACCACCATACAAGCCGCTACTGCCAAACATGCCAATGCCAAAAGCGTGATTAGCCCAGGTCATATTTTTCCACTGGCTGCACTAAATGGCGGCGTATTGGTACGCGCAGGACATACCGAGGCAGGGTGCGATTTAGCCGCGCTAGCAGGCTGCGAGCCAGCCAGTGTGATTTGCGAGATATTAAAAGACGATGGTGAAATGGCGCGTTTGCCAGATTTGGTCGCCATTGCTGAGCTGCACCAGATTAAAATTGGCACTATTGCTGATTTAATTCATTATAGAAGTGAAACTGAAAAACTGATCGAACGCGCTGCAGAGCGCACTATTACTACGCCTTATGGCGAGATGCGCCTAATTGCTTACACCGATAAAATTGCTAAAGAAACGCATTTGGCTCTGATTAAAGGCACGCCAAGTGCAGATCAAGAAACCCTGGTGCGCGTACATGAGCCCTTATCTGTGTTTGATTTACTAGACAGCAGTAGTAAAACGCATAGCTGGAATTTAATTGATGCCCTGCAAGCCATAGCCTATGCGCCTTCTGGCGTGATTGTTTTATTACATCATAGCGAAACTGCAGAAGATTTAGTGGCACGTATTCAAGGTGCGGATGAACCAATACGCTATAACCAAGAGCTGCGCACTTATGGTATCGGCTCGCAAATTTTACTCGATTGTGGTGTGCGTAAAATGCGCCTGATGGCCACACCACGCAAAATGCCTAGCATGGATGGGTTTGGCCTTGAGGTAACGGGGTATTTAGAGGCAGAAAAAACTGTGTTAAAATTGTAGCCATTGAAAAATATGAATCTTACAGGTCAGTTTCTCATCGCGATGCCCGCCATGACAGACCCATATTTTTCTAAAACCGTCACTTATATCTGCACCCATAATGCCGATGGCGCCATGGGCATCACCCTCAATCGCACGGCTGAAATTAGCGTGCGCGATGTTCTCAAACAAATGAAACTAGAAACCGAGTCTGCATCGTTGCTGCGTAAAAGTGTGCATTATGGCGGCCCAGTGCAAATTGATCGTGGCTTTATATTGCACGAGCCACAGCTGGAATACGACTCCACCATCTCCGTTAACAACAGTATTGCAATGACCACTTCAAGAGATATTTTGGCTGCCAGCGCCAAAGGCGAAGGCCCGCAAAATATCTTAATTGCTTTAGGCTATGCAGGCTGGACGGCGGGTCAGCTAGAACAGGAAGTGCTGCAAAATGCCTGGTTAAGCTTAGAAACTAGCAATATCCAACAGATTCATCAACTCATATTTAATATGGATAACCAAAATAAATTGGAATATGCCATGAATTTAATGGGCCTCAATTTGGCTAATCTATCGCAGAGTGCGGGTCACGCATAATGGCCATAAACCCTAGCAGTTTAAATCCTTATAGCTTAGGCAAAATCAGCTTAAACCAAAGCCATCTTCCAATTTTACAGCGCAAATATCCTGACATTGCTGGCACCGTGATGGCGTTTGATTTTGGCGAAAAGCGCATAGGTGTGGCGACAGGCGAAACAATGCTAAAAACTGCACATGCACTCACCACCGTGACGGCAGAACAGAATGAAATAAAGTTTAAGCAAATTGGTATGCTCATCGCCGAATGGCAACCAAGTTTGCTAGTGGTTGGCTTACCAACCTATATGGATGGCGAAGCACACCAAATGACACAGTTGGCTATAAAATTTGCGCAGCGGCTTGAAGGCCGTTTTAATTTACCAGTGTTGATGCATGATGAGCGGCTAAGCTCGGCCGAAGCAACGCAAAGTCTGCGTGAAGCGGGTATTACAGGCACCAAACAAAAAGCGATGCTAGACGCGGTGGCAGCACAAACCATATTACAATCTTATTTTGACGGCTTTTAAAGATATTAAGCGATAATAAAAATGACACAACTGCCTGATCCAGAAAATTTACTCGCCGATATGACTGCAAAAATACAGTCACAGCTGCAACCAAATACTGTGCTAGTAGGTATTCATAGTGGTGGCGTGTGGCTGATGCAGCGCGTATTAAAAACACTTAACACAGAAATTGCACATGGCACACTTGATGCTGCCCTTTATCGCGATGACTATGCCGAACGTGGACTAAAAACTGATCCAAAGCCATCGAACATTGCGTTTAACGTGAACGATAAACATATTATTTTAATTGACGATATTTTTTACACGGGTCGCACGACACGCGCCGCCATGAATGAATTGTTTGATTATGGGCGCCCAGCCAGCATTCAATTAGCAGTGCTGATTAATCGCGGTGGCGCGCAACTGCCAATTATGCCCAATATTGTTGGCGCAGAAATTTTGCTGCAAGCCAATCAAAATCTACAATTATCGCAGGATACGAAAGGCAAGTTACATTTAGAGATTGAGCAAAACCATGCATAACCCACAACTTGACTCTGATGGCAAACTGAAACACCTGCTGACTATTGAAGGCTTGCCAAAACGTATTCTCAACCAAATACTCGATACGGCTGAGACATTTGTGGGCGTAGCAGAACGCGACATTAAAAAAGTACCGTTATTGCGTGGCAAAACAGTGTGTAATATCTTTTTTGAAAACAGCACCCGCACCACTTTTGAAATTGCTGCCAAACGCCTTTCTGCCGATGTCATTAATCTCAATGTAGGCACATCCAGCCAATCTAAAGGCGAAACGATTTTAGATACAGTGGATAACCTGATTGCCATGCATGCCGACATGTTTGTAGTACGTCATGCACAAAGCGGCGCGGCGCATTTTATTGCGCAGCATGTGCCATCTAATATTAGTGTCATCAACGCGGGAGATGGCCGCCACGCGCACCCGACTCAAGGTTTGTTAGACGTATTCACGGTGCGCCGCTATAAGCCAGACATGCACAACTTGCGTGTGGCCTTGGTAGGCGACGTACTACATTCTCGCGTAGCACGCAGCGAGATTCATGCGCTTACCACATTAGGCGTGCCTGAAGTGCGCGTGATTGCGCCCAAAACCTTGCTGCCTGTTGATGTGGAAAAATTAGGCGTACAAGTGTTTCATGATTTGAAAATGGGTTTAAGAGATGTGGATGTGGTGATGATGTTACGCCTGCAAAACGAGCGTATGACAGGCGCAATGTTACCGAGTGCGCAAGAGTATTTTAAAACTTTTGGCTTAACGCAAGACATGCTGAATTATGCGAAACCTGATGCCATAGTCATGCATCCAGGCCCAATGAATCGTGGTGTAGAAATTGATTCTAACGTGGCAGATGGCAAACAATCCGTTATTTTGCCGCAAGTGACGTATGGTATTGCCGTGCGCATGGCGGTAATGGCAATCCTTGTTGGTGGTAATACGGGGAGCGCATCATGAAAAAGTATATCGAAAACGTTGCACTGCAAGCCAATATCTATGCGGCTTCCAGAGGTACCGTTAGGAGCACGTATTGAAAATACATATTAAAAACGGCCACATCATTGACCCAAAAAATAGCATTAACGCCAAACAAGATGTGTTTATTGCCGCAGGCAAAATTGCTGGCGTTGGTAGCGCGCCCGAGGGTTTTGCCGCCAATCAAACCATTGATGCCACAGGTTTAGTCATCAGCCCTGGATTTGTGGATTTAAGTGCTAGGCTACGTGAGCCAGGTTCGGAATATAAAGCCAACCTAAAAAGTGAGCTGGAAGCAGCCATTGCTGGTGGTATCACCAGCTTGGCTTGCCCACCAGACACGTCGCCAGTGCTAGACGAGCCAGGACTTGTCGAAATGCTGAAACATCGCGCCAAGCTACTTAATTTAGCACATGTCTATCCGCTGGGCGCTTTAACCCGCAAGCTAGAAGGCAAATTATTAACCGAGATGAATGCGCTGAGCCATGCAGGCTGCGTTGGCTTTAGCCAAGCCGATAATGCCATGACAGATACCTTAGTTTTATGGCGTGCATTTGAATACGCAGCCACATTTGGTTACACTATTTTCTTACGCGCAGAAGATTATTATTTAGCCAAAGATGGTGTCGCGCACGATGGCGAAATTGCCAGCAGGCTAGGTTTAAAAGGCATACCAGCAGCATCAGAAAGCTTGGCCATAGCGACTATATTACGCATTGCACAGCAAACCAATACGCGTATACATTTATGCAGAATCTCTAGCGCTGAAGGTGTTGAGCTAATTAGGCAAGCCAAGAAAAATGGCCAGCAAGTGAGCGCTGACGTAAGCACTCAACATTGTCACTTGACCGAGATGGATATTGGCTTTTTTAACGCACATGCCAACTTGAATCCGCCGTTACGATCAACGCGCGATAGAAGCGCGCTATGCATGGGCTTAAAAGATGGCACTATGGATGCCATTTGTTCAGACCACACCCCAGTGAATGACGACGCAAAGTTATTGCCGTTTGCAGAGGCCGAGGCAGGCGCATCCGCTTTAGAATTACTGTTACCACTTACGCTTAAATGGGCAACTGACAACAAGGCCAGCATCAGTGACGCTATAGCCAAAATCACCAGCCAGCCTGCACATATTTTAAACATTGCAGCGGGTAGTTTAAGCGTAGGTTGCAATGCAGATATTGCTATTTTCAACCCCAATACAGAGTGGAAAGTGGAAGCAAGTCAACTCAAAAGCCAAGGTAAAAATACGCCATTTTTAGGACACACTATTTTGGGGCAAGTGCAATACACTTTGTTAAACGGGCAAGTTTGCTATCAAAAGCACTGATGTAGTTACAATTATTTACGTTTGATATGATATTTAGTGCGCTAATAACTTGACGTTTGTACAAAAGGCGCAGATAGTTTGTTTGCTGAACTTGTATCAATGATGTTACATTTTTTGTAGCAGCCTTTTTTGTGTTTTTTTGATTAGTCATTTTATTGGGGAGTAATAATGAGTACTTTAATGAGTTGGTTGTCTTGTCACTGGTTTCCTTTACTTTTAGGCGCGCTAGCTGGTTGGTTGCTCAATCGTTGGTTGTGCAAATGCAACAGCAATAACACAGTGCAACAGGTAGCACATACGCCAGCGCCAACTCCTGCTGTGCCAGTAAAATCAGCCGAAATACCTGTAGCGAAAGCAGCACCTGCTGCAGCTGTTGCTGCAGTTATCGATTTAGCCGCTGCTAAAAAAGCGGGTTTTGCTATTAAAAATGCAAATGACTTAACCATTGTTGAAGGCATTGGCCCAAAAATTAATGAGCTATTTAATAATGCAGGTATTAAAACCTTTGTGCAATTAGCAGCTGCCACTGTGCCACAAATGCGCAAAATTTTAGATGATGGTGGTTCACGCTTCCGCATTGCCAACCCTAGTACATGGGCGCAGCAAGGCGCATTAGCAGCCGAAAACAAATGGGATGAGCTTAAAAAACTGCAAGACAAGCTTTCTGCCGGCGTTAAAAAATAATTCCAGAAAAATAATTAAAGGGTGAACACTATGAGTAACCATAATTCAAGTTATAACTTTTGGACCTGGCTTGTTGCAATTGTATTGGCTTTAATTCTGTTGTGGGCGTTATTCACAGGTCGTGGAACTGGCTCTTGCTGTACCGCACCTGTGGCAACGCCTACAGAAGCAGTGATGCCAGCTGCGCCTGTTGCGGCAGTGACAGAAGCATTCAATTTTTCAGCCTCTTGCAGCGATTTTACCAGCACTGGTGATGCCGCAGGCCACGCATGGGTAAGCAGCCCAGATACGCTAAAAAGCGTGCTATGCAGTGGCGAAGGTTTAGCAGCAAATGGCGATGGCAAAAACGTAGTGTTAACAGGCGTGGTAGATTCAGATGCGACAAAGCAAAAAATTGGTGCAGATGCACAAGCATTTTTTGGTGCGGATGTAGCAATCGATAATCAATTGACAGTAAAAGCAGCAGAGCCTATGGCAATGGAAGCGCCACCTGCAGCTAAACTATATTTTGATACTGGTAAAACGGCATTAAAAGAAGAAGCGGATGCCTCACTAGCCCCGATTATCGCTTGGCTAAATGCGCATCCTGAATCGAAAGCTGTTATATCAGGTTTCCATGATCCGCGTGGCAATTTAAAAGTTAACGAAGACCTTGCCTACAATCGCGCCAAAGCCGCACAAGCTGCGATAATTACTGCTGGTATTGATGTATTGCGGATTGAGTTTGTAAAACCAGAAGCGACAGATGGCGGCGGCGACTTGGCTGAAGCCAGACGCGTAGAGGTTTCTATTAAATAAGTCAGCTGTAGCAAGCAAAAAGCCGATAGCAATATCGGCTTTTTTGTTGACTATATATAGCGCTAAAATGAGTGCTGATTATTTTAATGCTCTGCCAGCCGCATAGATATTGGTTCGCAGAGCATCATTTTTTGCACGCATATTTTTTATGTGCTTAAAGTATACAATTTAAACCATACCCAAATGATCTAAACCTGCAGACATATCTCTATCTTTTGCCCCTTTGCCTTCTAGCTTAATTTTAAGGCGAATGTCATTAACAGAATCGGCATTACGCAACGCTTCTTCGTAACTAATGGCACCAGACTCATGCAAATCAAACAACGCTTGGTCGAAGGTTTGCATGCCTAATTCGCGCGAGCGACCAATAATCTCTTTAATCTCATGTACATCACCTTTAAAGATTAAATCAGAAATTAATGGTGAGTTAATCATAATTTCAATGGCAGCAGCACGGCCAATGCCATCTGCTTTGGGAATCAGTCGCTGAGAAATAAATGCACGCGTGTTCAGCGACAAATCCATTAATAGTTGATGACGGCGCTCTTCAGGGAAAAAGTTAATAATACGGTCTAGTGCTTGGTTGGTACTGTTGGCATGCAAGGTCGCCAAACACAGGTGACCTGTTTCGGCAAACGCTACGGCATAATCCATGGTTTCACGATCTCGAATTTCGCCAATTAAAATTACATCGGGCGCTTGACGCAGTGTATTTTTAAGTGCGATCGCCCAACCATCAGTATCCACACCCACTTCACGTTGCGTGATAATACAGTTTTTGTGCTCGTGTACAAACTCCACTGGGTCTTCAATGGTAATAATATGGCCATAGCTGTTCTCGTTACGGTAGCCCACCATGGCCGCCAGAGATGTCGATTTGCCTGAACCGGTGCCGCCAACAAAAATGACCAAACCGCGCTTGGTCATGGCAATGTCTTTCAGCACTTCGGGCAAACCTAAATCTTCAAACTTAGGAATTTTGGTAGTGATAGTACGAAATACCATGCCAACAGAGCCGCGCTGCACAAAAGCATTGACGCGAAAACGTGCAACACCTGGCAAGCCAATGGCAAAGTTACACTCACTAGTGGCATCAAACTCGGCAGTCTGTTTGTCGTTCATCACCGATCGGGCAATTTCACGCGCTTGCTGCGCAGACAATACTTGCGAGCTAATGGGCGTCATCTTGCCATCAATTTTCATGGCTGGCGGAAAGCCCGCAGTAATGAACATATCCGATGCTTTTTTGCTAAGCATTAATCGCAGCAAATCAAATACAAACTTTTCGGCCTGACCTTTTTCCATTTGTTACCCTTTACTTGCTAAATTATTTGCTCTTTATTTTATGCGTACATTTTTTAATGCTCCGTGCCAGTGCTTGGCATCACCGCAGAATATACCAGCTGAAGCTGGTTATTCATGCGCGAAACCCGCATAGATCTTGGCTTGCAGAGCGTATGATTTAATGTGCGTGTAAATTAACCAATAATCGAATCCTTATTGGCAGCTTTACCACGCGCTTCTTGCGCAGAAATCACATTGCGTCGCACCAAATCTTGTAAGTTTTGATCCAGTGTTTGCATGCCAACATTTTGGCCAGTTTGAATGGCCGAATACATTTGCGCCACTTTGTTTTCGCGAATCAAGTTACGAATCGCTGGCGTACCTATCATAATTTCGTGCGCGGCTACGCGACCTTGCTCATCTTTGGTTTTACATAAAGTTTGCGAGATAACGGCGCGTAAAGATTCTGATAACATGGAGCGTACCATTTCTTTTTCAGCCGCTGGGAAAACGTCAACAATCCTGTCCACTGTTTTGGCGGCCGAGCTAGTATGTAAGGTACCGAATACTAAATGACCGGTTTCTGCAGCAGATAACGCTAGTCGGATAGTTTCCAAATCTCGCATCTCACCTACTAAAATCACATCGGGATCTTCACGCAATGCAGAGCGCAAGGCGTTTTGAAAAGATAGCGTATGCGGCCCAACCTCACGTTGGTTAATTAAACATTTTTTCGATTGGTGCACGAATTCGATTGGGTCTTCTACCGTTAAAATATGCCCCATTTCGTTCTCATTCACATAATCCACCATCGCTGCCAGTGTGGTCGATTTTCCCGAACCAGTTGGCCCAGTCACCAGCACAATGCCACGTGGCGTTTCGGCAATTTCTTTAAAAATCGGCGGACAATTAAGCTGCTCTAACGTTAAAATTTTCGATGGGATGGTACGGAAAACGGCGCCAGAGCCACGATTGTGATTAAATGCATTGACCCGAAAGCGCGCTAAATTAGGAATTTCGAACGAAAAATCGCACTCTAACGTTTCCTCGTACACTTTGCGCTGGCCATCGTTCATAATGTCATACACCATGTCGTGCACTTGCGTGTGATCCATACTTGGCACATTAATTTTGCGCACATCACCGTGTACGCGAATCATTGGTGGCAAACCCGCTGAAAGGTGTAAATCTGAGGCTTTATTCTTGACCGAAAAGGCGAGTAAATCTGAAATATCCACGGGCAGCTCCTGCTATAATTAGCTATGTTAATAAACTACATAAAGACTATTGTTTAGATAATTGAATTATGTCCACAATTAGTGATTCCTTGCAAGCAATTCAAGCATCTATTATTGCTGCAAAATTATCTGCTAATCGCACAGATGATGTGCAACTACTGGCAGTAAGCAAAGCGCAAAGCGCAGATAAGTTGCGTATTGCGTATTTGGCAGGGCAACACATGTTTGGCGAAAATTATGTGCAAGAGG
>JANNWI010000141.1:0-8779 GCA_031414715.1 Methylophilaceae bacterium
CATTTAGAAAAGCTGCGCGGTAACGCAGTGGTGCTGAATACATCGCTCAATAGACGCGGCGAACCAATGATTTGCAGCCCGACCGATGCGCTAAACATGTTTTATGGCTGCGATTTAGAGTATTTAATGCTGGAAGACATACTTGTTACCAAAAAATAAGCCAATAAGCATTTAAAATACATGCCCTGAAAGCTAATATCTATGCGGGTTACAGGCGTGGTTTGCCAAATATGCTCAATCAAATATAGCAGGGTTTAAATTGACGAATGCCATGCATTTAGCGATAATCAAAACTCAATATTCAATTTAATGCTTGATTAAGTAATAGGTTCTCTGAAAATGCCCATATGAAACAATCACACGTAGAAGTCACCGAACGCATCATCGAGAAAAGTCGCCCAACGCGCAGTGCTTATTTGCACCGTGTGGATGGCATGTTAAACCGTAAAAAAGGTGCCGATCGCTTGGGTTGTGCCAATGTGGCGCATGCGTTTGCCGCCATGCCAGCCAATGACAAATTACGTATTTTTGAAGAAAAAGCGCCCAATATTGGCATTGTAACAGCCTACAACGAGATGCTTTCTGCACATCAGCCATACGCCAATTACCCTGATATTTTACGCGATGAAGCGCGCAAGCATGGTGCTACCGTACAAGTAGCGGGCGGCGTGCCTGCCATGTGTGATGGCATTACGCAGGGCGAGCCAGGCATGGAAATGTCACTATTTAGTCGCGATAATATTGCCATGGGTACTGCTATTGCGCTCTCGCATGATGTGTTTGATGCCGCGCTATTACTTGGTGTGTGCGATAAAATTGTGCCAGGCTTACTCATTGGCGCGTTGCATTTTGGCCATTTGCCTTGTGTATTTGTGCCTGCTGGCCCCATGTCTACAGGATTAGATAACACGGCAAAAAGTAAAGTGCGTGAAAAATATGCACAAGGTTTAGTTGGCCGTCCAGAATTATTGGCATCTGAAAACGCGGCGTATCATGGCGCTGGCACTTGCACGTTTTATGGCACCGCCAATAGCAATCAAATGTTGTTAGAGGCTATGGGCTTACACGTACCAGGTGCGGCGTTCATACATCCACATGACGGTTTGCGCGAGTTGTTGACGCGAGAGGCTGTGAAAATGGTATTGGCCAATACCAAACCCGCGCAATTTACCCCCATAGGTAAGCTGGTGGATGAGCATGTGATTGTGAATGCGATGGTTGCGTTGCTGGCAACGGGCGGCTCGACTAATCACTTAATCCATTGGGTGGCCGTAGCGCGCGCAGCCGGTATTATGATTGACTGGACAGACTTTTATCATCTAGCTAAAACAACGCCATTGCTGGCCAGCGTTTATCCAAATGGCAAAGCCGACGTGAATGAATTTCAAGCCGCAGGTGGCCCAGCATTTGTGATCCGTGAGCTAATTGATGCGGGCTATATGTACCCAGATGTGTTTACCGTTTCTTATGGTGGCTTGCGTGATTACGGCAAATTGCCAGTGAAAGAAAATGACACATTGGTTTGGAAAGATTTGCCTAAAGAAAGCACTGATGAAACCATCGTGCGTACGGCAGCCTTCCCATTTAATGAATCTGGCGGGTTGCGCTTGCTTAAAGGTAACTTAGGCCGCAGCGTCATTAAAATCTCTGCGGTGCCAGAAGATAGACATATTATTGAAGCACCCGCCATTGTGTTCGACGCGCAAGAAGAGTTATTAGAGGCATTTGACCGCGGCGAGTTAGAGCGCGATTTTGTAGCCGTAGTGCGCTTTCAAGGGCCAAAAGCCAATGGCATGCCAGAGTTACATAAACTGACGCCACCACTTGCTGTGCTGCAAAACAAAGGCTTTATGGTGGCGATTGTCACCGATGGTCGCATGAGTGGCGCATCTGGAAAAATTCCAGCGGCGATTCATTTAACCCCAGAAGCCTCAGCAGGCGGCCCGTTGGCAAAAGTACGGACTGGCGACATTATCCGTTTAAATGCAACAGTAGGCATGGTGAATGTGCTGGTGGATGAAGATGAATGGGCAGATCGTGAAGTGGAAGAGCTTTCTGATGGTAAGCGATTAAACAATGCGCATGGTTTAGGGCGTGAGTTGTTTGGAGGCATGAGGCGGAATGTTCTTTCAGCTGAAGAAGGCGCAATCACTTGGCTTTAAATCTTGCAAATTGCGCGATAACTTTGTTGCGGTCGCTGGCCGTACAAACACGTACTGCCTGCGCTCGTGCGCCGCGTTCTCACACAATTATCAAGATTTAAGCAGTCAATGCCACCACAATAACTACAAAATACTTACAAAGGCTCGAGTTCGTTCCCCTCGCCCTTTTAGGGAGAGGGCTAGGGAGAGGGCTAGGGAGAGGCTAAAGTCTCTTCTTTTAAATAACATTTATTCCTATAGGTAAAACAGAAACATGAACACACTCGATTTAGCAACATTTGGCCCAGTAATCCCAGTTATCGTTATCAACAAAGTAGAAGATGCGGTGCCTATGGCAGAAGCATTACTTGAAGGCGGTATTCGCGTATTAGAAGTGACTTTACGTTCTTCATGCGCCTTACAAGCCATGGAGCAGATCGCTAAACATGTGCCCGATGCCATTATGGGTAGCGGCACCGTGCGCAATTTAAAAGATGCACAAGCTTCGTTAGATGTGGGCTGCAAATTCGCCGTAAGCCCAGGTTACACCAGTGAACTAGGCCATTTTGCACGCAAAATCGGCTTACCATTATTGCCAGGTGTTTCTACAGGCTCTGAGATTATGACCGCTAATGCCGATGATTATTTCTTTTTAAAATTATTCCCAGCTGTGGCAGTGGGCGGTATCAATTTATTAAAAGGTTTTGCTGGGCCATTTGGCGATGTTAAATTTTGCCCAACAGGCGGTGTTACAGTTGAAAGTGCGCCACAGTTCTTGGCCTTGCCAAACGTGGTGGTGTGTGGCGGAACATGGTTAACCCCAGCAGATGCGGTGGCGCGCAAAGATTGGGCGCATATCACTAAATTAGCCAAAGAATCTAGCGCGATTGTGGCATCAGCTTAATTAAATTAGTCACTAATTGTTTAAGATTAATCAAGGCTTGTGGCGCGATAGCTACAAGCCTTTTTTGTAAGGTTTTTTGCATGCAGGCAGATACACAACTGTTGACTTTAAAGAAATATAAAACCATCGTGTTTGACTGCGATGGTGTGGTGCTAAACAGCAACAAGGTTAAAGTGCAAGCGTACTACGAAGTCGCTAAACGCAATGGTGGAACAGATGCGCAAGCGCAAGCCTTCGTCGATCATCATGTGAGTAAAGGTAGCTTTCCACGTAATGGCAAAATTGAATATTATCTTAAAGAAATCGTTAAGCAGCCAATCACTAAAGAGTTAGTACAACAATACCTAGAAGCATTTGAAGATATTTTAGATAAAAGCCTCATGCAATGTGAAATTGCACCTGCTCTATTACAACTAAAAACAGCTACGCCAAAAGCCTCATGGATGTTGCTGTCTGGCGGCGATCAAGCGGAGTTAAGACGAGTGTTTCCGCGCCGAAAAATTGGTGAAACGCAACTAGCCGCCTTGTTTGAAGCGGGTATTTTTGGCGGACCAGACCAAAAAGAGTACGTACTTGCACGTGAGATTGCCAATGGCAATATACAATTGCCAGCTTTATTTATTGGTGATAGCAAATATGACCACCAAGCCGCCATCAAGGCAGGCTTAGACTTTGTGTTTTTAAGCGATTGGACAGAAGTGAAAGATTGGCAAAGCTATTGCGCCGAAAATAGTATTGTTAGCTATAAAAATATGGGCGACATGCTGACATGAAAAGTCAATTGATGACGCAAACTGAACTGGCGCAGTTGCAAGCTAGCGGCAAAACGTTAGAGCAAGATGAGCGTGGCATAAAAGTGACGCTGCTGCCAGATGGCAATATACTTAAAGTGTTTCGTTTGCGCGGTTGGTTTAGCAGCAGTTTGGTTTATTCTAATGCACGCAGTTTTTGCAGAAACGCGCAACGCTTAAAAAAACTAGGCATCCCAACAGTCGATATTATTTCACTTCATAGTATTGGTAGCAGAAATTTTACAGCTGTTATTTATGCGCCTCTGGCTGGCGAGACTGTACGTAATATACTGGGGACATCGCTAGTGACTAATGAAGTATTTGAAAAGTTAGGTATTTTTACCGCTAGTTTACACAGCAAAGGAGTTTGCTTCCGTTCAATACATTTAGGTAATATTGTTTATCATCAGGGGTTATTGGGGTTGATTGATATAGCGGATATGCGTATATATCCTTGGCCGCTATTTTACAGAACCATACTTCGCAATTTTAAGCACCTGTATCGGTATAGAAGTGACATACAAGTTGCAAATGGATCACTTTGGCAGATATTTTTTGATGCCTATTTTGATGCAAGTCACTTGAGCAAAAAACAGCAAAGTTCTTGCAAGCAAGCCCTGTATCCACATTTTGGTTTAGTTAAGCCTGTTTAAAGCAGCTAATATTTTTTGATATACTGCAGGTATTGAAAACTCATTATTGACGAATAGCTTTCCTTGTTGACCCATTTGTTGTAGCTGAGTCTTTTTGTGCTGAAGCGCTATAATTAACTCAGGCCAATCTTCATTTTTTTTCAGTAAGTAACCAGTTACTTGATCTTGAATGACTTCTGCATTGACTCCAGAATGCGATGAAATGACAGGCAAACCAGAAGCCATGTATTGCAATACTTTAAGCGCGCACTTACCCTTAGTCCAGTTGTTGTCCAGCATGGGCGCAATACCAATATCAGCTTTATTCAGTTCACTAGCTTCAGTTTCTGCCTGCCAAGCAATGTTATTAATCTTTAAAGTCGTGCTAGACAGCTGAAAATCAGAAATATTATTCAGTTGTAAATCAGTAACAAAATGCGCTGCTTTTTCAAGTTGAGGCAGAATATCAATTAAATATTTCTTGGTTGAGCTACTACCAATCCACACAAGTTTAAGTGCTTGCGTGTCTTTTTGGCAGTCAAGATTATATTTGTCGGTATTAATTGAGGTAGGAATAACCTCAACTGCAGAGTTAAATTGTTTTGCATGTGCGGCCAAATAGCCATTGCCAGCAAAAACATAATCACAATTTTTTATCGTATGTTTAAAGCGTTGCATGCGTGTACAAGATTGCGAGCCATCTGTATTACAAAAAATAGCATCATCAAAATCAAAAACGAGTTTTTTTGATAATTTCCGTAATAGCCAAAATAGTGGTGCTGGAAAAGTTTTACGCAGTAACACCACAACATCGGCTTTACTGGCTGCAATTAAGGTGTTGAAAATGGGATTAATACCACCTGATATAGTGATGTGTGTAGGCGAAAAACCTGCTTGAATTAAAAAAGGGAAGTATTGCAGCGCGCGATAGCGCGTGGAGGATGCAGTTTCACCCTTGGAGATGAATAAAAGTTTTTTGTGCATTACTGCTTGGTGAAAACAACAAAAATTTCATCGCCTTGCTGTTTGTATTGCGCCAGCCATACGTACAACCTTGCTAAAATACGCTTCCATTTCACTCTTTTAGACGGTGTTTTGGTATTTTCAGACACGTAATCTAAGCTATTTAAAATAATTTTCGGTGTGGAGCTTGTTTTGAATTGTAGCATTTTGAGTCCACAGTTAATGGCTAACGCCTGTAAGTTTTGATATGAAAATAAGTAAAGATGCCTAGGTACGTCATTGTGATACCAGTTGGTATTTAATAATTTTCTACCTAGAGCCATACTATTTGGGGTTTTAATCACTAATGAACCATTTGGTTTAAGCACCCTAGTAAGCTCGCTAAAAAATGCCAAAGGATTGGGAACATGTTCAATCACATGGCTGACATTGATGACATCAAAGCTATTTGAATCAAACTCTGCTGAAAACAGGTCGCCATGATGCACAGTTAAACCCGATAGTTTACATACCCCAACTGCGCTGGCATTAAATTCAACCCCCTGCGTTTGCCATCCTAATTTTTTCATCCCATCTAAATACCGTCCATTACCACAACCCACGTCTAACAATTTGCCATTTTTAGTATAAGGCACTTCAAATTTTTGGTTAAATAATTTTAAAATTGGGCTCGCTAGATCATTAAAAGTTGAGGTAGACAAATGTGAATAGCCATAATATTTTTTCAAAATGGATTTTCTAATGTCACTTACACCTTTTAGACGAGATTGTTCTTCATAGACGCTGTAATCATCTGGGTAAAAAGCAGCAATGTTTTCCAAACTCGGTAGCGGGTGTTGAAATACAAAATGACACGCAATGCAACGATGATAGTCATAACGTTCATCATGATTAAACATTAAATCTCGACTACTAAAATTGTAAGCTGATGGCTGATTACAAACTGGACAGGGTGCCTGCATAAAATATCTTTCTAACGTGTGCTGTAGGGCAATCAGTGTTCTATTTTAAGTTATTTTCGCGTTATTTACGTTGATAAATGACAATGCTATTTTTAGACTTAACCGAATTAAAGCTGGCTATTTCTTGATAGTTTGGTAGATGCAGTTTTAAATATTGTTTTTTGTCTGTGTCTGTGTCTGTGTCTTTGTTGGAGTGACTAACAATTAAGTAAGCGTACTGTTCAATTGATACATCATCTATTTTTGATAATAGCAGTTGCCAACCATCAAGGCCTTCAGCTAAAAATGGCTCCCCAGCAAAATAACGCAAACGCTTTTCATCAAAAAAAACAGGTTTATTATCTGTATTATTGGCTTTAACCCAAGCCACCGCATCTTGCATGTAATTATAGCCCTGACGTTTTGGCAAAATGTTTTTTACAAAACCAAGACAAAGTGCAATTACCACAAGCGAGGCAATAAGGGCCATTCTTTTTTGTTTGCTTGCCAACAGTGTTGCAAAATAAAATGCACCAAGTACCAGTAATATCCAGCTTAAGCCAGCTACATAGCGGCCAGACAGCACAAATACTTTGATAATAATCAGCGCCATGCTTATGAGCGCGATAATCGCTGTAACTTTTATTACTAAATAGGCTTTTGGCTGTATATTTTCACCATGATTTTTTAGCGTAAGGCCAGCAAAGACAGCGGCAAATATGCCAGTAGCAGAGATTATTTTTGCAATCATGACATAAATAAAAGTCAACAATAAACCTATCACAGCAAATTCTTCTAGATATTTCCCCAGCACCTGACTAGACATGATTTGCGCTTGCGTGAATAGTTTTAGTGTAAATTCTTGATATAAATTCAACGAAAGTACTTCTTGCAGGCGACCAAAATTGCGCATGCTTAAATTATCGTTTAATACAATGGCAGTGCTTATTGCAATCAGCGCAAAAATAGCCACTGAGTAGGTTTTGAGTAGGTGCAGTATGCGATTTTTCCAGCTTAATTCGCGTATAAATAGTAAGCAAAGTGGCAGACCAATTAAATAGCAAATGGCTTCAATGCGGAATAGGGTGGCGATAATCATACATATCTGCCACAGCAATGTATCGCTAATTTTATAATGCTGCACATAGCGTATAAAAAATACTAAGCCGCCTAAGTAAAATGCCCAAAATCCTTGGTCGCGCATCAGCATTTCTAGCACATCACCTACTAAATATTGGCCACCAAACAGCAATAGTGTGCCTGCTAGCATGACTCGCGTACCGCCGCCTGCCAACTGAATAATAGTCAAAAAACTGGCTGTAGCCATGCCAAAAAACAGCATATTTAGCATTTGTGCAGATTGATGAATGCCTAAGCTGGTGATTTTATGCGCCACCGCAATGCACGCTCCATACAGTGGCCAGTTGAATACTTTAATTGCCCCTGCCCAATCGCCCAGTGCAATTAAGCGCGCTTGCTCGAAATAAAGTACTGTGTCTGGGTTAATCCAACCGTGTTGAATATATTGCATCCAGCCAGCTAGCAGCATGCTCGTCAGCACCACAACCCAAAAAAGTTTATTTGGTGCAACGGTATCTATTTTGTTGAAAAAATTAGGGATAATAAATTGCATTGTTTATATTTTAGTGGCTAGATTTTATTGAGTACCGTTTGCGGTGTAATATTTTTTAAGCAAACCAAATTCGCTTCACCTTTAAGCGGGCATTCACGCTTAAAACAAGGGCTGCATTCCAGCCCCAAATATTCTATCACCGCTTTTGGGTGCATCGGTGGTGTGTGGTAAGGGTCGCTACTGCCAAATATTGCGATTAATTTTTTGCTTGTGTCGGTTTCTTTAATTAGCGCAGCAGCAACGTGCATCAAACCAGAGTCGTTGCTAATGACCGTATCGCAAATGGACATCAAATCTATGGCTTCACCCAGTTTAGTTTTGCCACCTAAATCAACGCATTTATTTTGCGTCAGTTGATTAATTTGGTTGGTAACGACTACATCTTTATCAGACCCAAATAGCATGACTTGCCAGCCATTTTTAAGCGCGTCATTGGCAACTTCCGCATAATGTTCGGCTGGCCAGCGTTTGGCTTCGCCGTATTCAGCACCTGGGCAAAGGCCAAAAATCTTACTTTTATCATTCAAAATACCATGCTTAGAAGCCAATATCCATGCGGCTTCTGGAGCACTATTTAAATGTGGGTTTGGAATGATTTTTGATAAAGATGCATCTTTGTCTAAACCTAAAGTCACAAAGCGTTCTACCGTTTTTTTGAGCTTGGTTTTATCAAGCGGGCGAATATCATTTATTAAACCATAGCGCATTTCGCCTAAAAAACTGGTGCGCTTTGCTATGCCAGCTGCCCAAGGTAGCAAAGCCGATTTAAACGAA
>JANNWI010000142.1:0-2240 GCA_031414715.1 Methylophilaceae bacterium
GTTTGCTAGCATCGTACAACAACTCTGTTGGGCACATGGTGGTGCGGCCCGCGCTAGATGGCAGCAAACCCACCTCCATTATGATGTTGCCGATTGAAACGCGCTCGTCAGACGCCACTACTACCGAATATAAGCGCTACCCAGACGAATGGAACACAGTCACGTTCGACGTTGATAACAACGACAGCATGGTAGCCGCCTTTAAAGAAGTAAGCAGCACCAAACGGGTAACAGCGGTAGAGGCCGAAAAATTTGGCTTGTTTGACCCAAATAGCAGTGACGATGCCATGAGTTTGAATAAAGACGGCACGATTGACATTCCAAGCTGGCGCTATGCCATGATTAACTTCCCGCATCCATTATTGGAGCAGGGCTTAGTAATTTTAGACACGCCTGGCTTAAATGCGATTGGTACCGAGCCAGAATTAACCTTAAACATGTTGCCAAACGCGCATGCTGTGTTGTTTATTTTGGCGGCTGATACTGGCGTAACGAAATCTGAGATTGACGTGTGGCGCCAATACATTAGCGGCACACGCTGGAAGCAAAAAGGCCGTTTGGCGGTGCTAAATAAAATTGACGGTTTGTGGGATGAACTGAAAAACGAAAAAGAAATTGAAAAAGAAATCCAGAAGCAAGTTAGAACCAGCGCCGAGTTGCTGGGCTTAGAGCACAATCAAATTTTCCCAGCTTCTGCACAAAAAGGCTTGTTGGCAAAGATTAATGGTGATGATGCTTTACTTGCGCAAAGCCGCTTGCCAGATTTGGAAAAAGCGCTTTCCGATGAGCTTATTCCATCCAAAAAAGAAATTGTGCGCGACAACACCAAAAACGAGATTGAAGATTTAATCGGTAACTCGAACATGATTTTAGATTCTCGTGTGGCTGGCGTAGTTGAGCAGCTTGAAGAGTTGCGTGGCTTGCGCGGTAAAAACGAAGACGTTGTAGAGCACATGATGAATAAAGTGAAAGTGGATAAAGAAAACTTTGAAAAAGGTTTGCAACGCTTTCAGGCGCTACGTAGCGTATTCTCGCAACAAACTAATAAATTGTTTACCTTACTGGGCATGGAAGCGTTAAAAATTCAAGTGCATGGCACGCGTGAAACGATGGTGAATGCTAGCTTTACCAAAACGATTCGCGAGGCGATGGACAACTTTTTCTTAGATTTAAAAGGTCGATTGGTGCAATCTGATGCGCAAATTGACGAGATTAAGAAAATGATGGACGTGATGTACGAAAAGTTCAGCAAAGAGCATGGCTTACGTAAATCAGAACCACCTGCATTTTCTACCTTGCGTTATCAAAAAGAGCTAGCCAAGTTAGAGCGCGCGTATAAGGAGCAATTTAATACCGCATTTAACATGATTGCCAACGACAAAATGACGCTGACGACTAAGATCTTTGAGACATTAGCTAGCCGTGTCATTCATGTGTATGTAGTGGCTAACCGTGATGTGGAAAATTGGCTTAAAGCAGTGATTGCGCCTATGGAATCGCAAGTGCGTGAACACCAATTGCAACTGCGCCGCCGCCTAGAGAGCATTAAGCGTATTTATAAAGCAACCGATACTTTGGAAGATCGTATTTTAGAGCTGGAAAATATCGAGAAAAGTATCCGTGCGCAAATGGCAGATTTACAGATCTTACGTCAGCATATGGGTAATGCTTTAGCTTATGAAAATGAAGCAGAAGTTAAAGTCGCTTAATTGAAAGCTGCCTAAGTTTTATATGGGTGTAAAAAAGCCGACTTTAAGTCGACTTTTTTGTATCGCTTAATACTTAAAATTTACTACGTGTGTTAAATGATGCTTTGCAAGCCAATATCTGAGCGGCTTCCAGCATTGCTATGCAATGCCCTAATTCTTCAGCCAGCCATATACTGTGTTAAGTTGTTTGCAAACCTGTTTTATTTAACAGCATGGCTTTAATTTTTTGCATGGCTTTTTGTTCAATTTGGCGAATACGCTCAGCAGAAACGCTAAACTCGGCGGCTAAATCATGTAATGTGGCGCTAGAATCCTCATTCAACCAACGCGCCTGTAACACACGGCGGCTACGTTCATCTAAGCTTTCAAGCGCTTTGCTTAAGCTCACAGATTGATTATGTTCAGCTTGCTGAGCAGCCAAAAATTCAGAAGGTTCTGGACTTTCGTCTTCTAAATAAGCAATTGGGCTAAAGCTCTCGTCACCATCGTCGTCTACATGCGCATCTAACGAAATTTCTTGGCCGTTAAGGC
>JANNWI010000143.1:0-4263 GCA_031414715.1 Methylophilaceae bacterium
CCGCGATTTAAAAGTTAGTTACACTTGGAATCATGATAATTAATTGAGCTAAATTACATAATCAGCATGTTGTAATATGATTCCGATTATTCCCATTGACGATTTTGCACCCGCCAAGCCTATCAACACAAATTCGCCCATATTAGGCGATGCCACACTTTCAGGCCTTAAAAATCCACCACCGCTGTCATTGTATATTCATATTCCTTGGTGTGTTAAAAAGTGTCCATATTGCGATTTTAATTCACATGAATCACGTAATGAGATTCCCGAAAAACGTTACATAGCGGCCTTGATAGCGGACCTTGAACAAAGCATACCACGCGTTTACGGGCGAAAAATCAAAAGCGTATTTTTTGGTGGCGGTACGCCTAGTTTGTTTTCGGCAGAATCTATTGACGAAATTTTAAGCGCGGTGCGTATGTTAACGCCGCTGGAATATGGCACGGAGATTACGCTAGAAGCTAACCCTGGCACAGTCGACACAGCGCATTTTATTGGTTATAAACAAGCGGGTGTAAACAGAATTTCGCTAGGCATTCAAAGTTTTAATGCAGATTATCTCAAAGCACTTGGGCGCATTCATGATGACAAGCAAGCCATTACTGCAGCAGAATTGGCACTTAAAACGTTTGAGCGGGTGAACTTGGATGTGATGTATGGTTTACCAAACCAAAGTTTGAAAGATGCACTGAATGACGCAAAAATGGCAGTGAGTTTAAACCCAGACCACCTGTCTTTTTACCATTTAACGCTAGAGCCAAACACGCCGTTTCACCGCACGCCGCCTAGCTTGCCATCTGATGACACTAGCGCCGATATGCAAGAACAAATTGAAGTTTTGCTGGCAGAACATGGCTATGAGCATTATGAAACGTCGGCTTTTTGTAAACCCAGCTTGTCAAATAAAAACGCCCAGGCACGGCACAACCTCAATTATTGGCAATTTGGCGATTATTTGGGCATAGGTGCAGGTGCACATTCTAAACTAAGTTATCACGACAAAATCACCCGTGAGACTCGACACAAGCACCCTAAAGCGTTTATGGAAAATGCTGAAGCGGGCAATGCCACTGACAAAATTTGGACGATTGAAAAAAGTGAGCTTGGCTTTGAATTTATGATGAACGCGCTACGTTTAACGCAGGGTTTTGATATTAAACTATTTACCGAGAGAACCGGCATGCCCTGGCAATCAATATCCATGCGGCTTGCAGAGGCATCAAATAAAGGTTTGATTACACAGGATTTAAACCACATAAAACCAACCTTGCTTGGCCAGCGCTATTTGAATAATCTTTTAGAGCTGTTTTTGAATTAACTGGTTTAGACTAGTGCGGTAGTTCTTTATGGGTATCTAGCAGCTCAATCAAGAATAAAATCTCGCCAACCACTTCTTTACCGAAGCCGACACGATCGCCGCCGCGATTATCACTGATTAGGCTACGTAAATATACGCTTGCTAACTCGCCCGGCCACACACCATATAATTGCTCCATAATGTGTGGAAACTCTTCAAGACTCTGTGGAACATAAATAGCAACTGACATTTCGTACCACACTGGCGTCATTACATTAAACGTTTGATGCAAGCCGCTGGCATGTTGCTCAAACTCATCTTTCATATTTAATTTTCTAAACACTTCCAGCAAATATAACCAGTGATTTATTGAAGCTTTTGGTTGCGACGCTATCGTGGCTTTCAAATGTGCAATCGCATCTGTCGCGCGGTTCACACTCATTAATAATCTGGCTTCTTCTAGGGTTGCGCTCAGCCTTATTTCAACTTCTTTAGCGGCTTTAATATGCTGAGCTACCTCTGGATTTACTTCTTCTTTTGCAATACTTTTTCCCTCAAAATAACCACTAAAGTCAGTCACCGTATTTTGCATTTTGGTCGCCGCAAAACTCAGTTTGGCAATCATGCGCTCGCGATATTTTTTAAACAAAAATGCGCCCAATAGCAGTAAAGCAGCAGCCGCTAAGATTGCTTTTACCAAATGTGGGTTTAATGCGTCTACATTAAATGTATCTAAAAAAGTGCTTTCTGCTACAGGCTCTGCTGTTGGTAATGTTGCTGGGGGGTTTTCTTCATTAAGATTTTTAAATACTTTTTTTGCAGGCTTTTGTACATTTGCTTGTTTTACAGCAGCTTGGCTAGCTATTGATTCATCAACGACTGCTACAGTTGGCAAACTCGCTGGCGCTGACGGCGCATCACTCAACACAGGCAAATCAGTACTGGGCAAAACTGGTAAATCGATATTAGCTAGATTGAGCGTTTTATCAAAAATTAATTTCAAGTTATCCAACTTGGCCTGTAACAGCACAATTTTTTCGTTTAGCTTAACCAACTGTTCTTTTAAAAAGGCATTTTTACTGACTAACTCTTCATATTCTTGCAATAATTTTTCTGGTGCTAGTTGAATCACTCGTTTTAATCCATAACTCATTTTAAGTATTTGATTATTCGATTTTTTTTGGGATACATTTTTATTAGAAAGCGATTTAAGTGTGGGAATCATCAACAAAGTTGGTGACTCAAAACGCTGATTGGGTTTTAATTGAACATCTGCATTTAGTCGCAGCGTTTTGGTTACAAATCGCTGTTGCATGGCACTGCTTTTTGGATAAAATAAACGCGCCACATCGTTCACACTTTCGCCTGGCAACATCGGCCAAGTCATGCTATTGGCGGTATCCTGCGCAATGAGGCTAGAATCAAGCTGTAAGCCATCATCGGCACTGGCCATAAAACTGCTACTTAACGCTAGCACCAGCATACTGATACAGAATAAAGCGCGCTTCACAGAACTCAGCTTAATAATTTGCGCGCGCGCGCAATCGCTTGTTTGACTTGGACAGGCGCGGTGCCGCCAATATGATTGCGGCTTGCGATAGATCCTTCTAGTGTCAGCACTTGGTAAACATCGTCGTTAATTATGTCGCTAAATTTTTGCAGCACGTTCAATGGCAAGTCAGCCAAATCGCAGCCTTGTTGTACGCCATGCTTAACGGCCATCGCCACCACTTCGTGTGCGTCTCTAAACGGCATGCCTTTTTTCACCAAATAATCAGCCAAATCAGTAGCAGTGGCAAAGCCTTCTAGCGCAGCCTGGCGCATATTGGCTTTGTTTACCGTAATGCCGCGCAGCATGTCAGCATAAATCGCTAACGTCACCAATACCGTATCTGCGGTATCAAATAGTGGCTCTTTATCTTCTTGGTTATCTTTGTTGTATGCCAGTGGCTGGCCTTTCATCAAGGTCAATAACGCCACTAAATGCCCATTGACTCGCCCAGTTTTTCCACGCACCAGCTCTGGCACATCGGGATTTTTCTTTTGTGGCATAATCGATGAGCCAGTACAAAACCTGTCGGCAATATCAATAAACGCGAATCTTGGGTTCGACCACAAAATAAGCTCTTCTGAAAACCTTGATAAATGCGTCATCAAAATAGCACTGGCGGCAGTAAATTCAATAGCAAAATCACGGTCAGACACAGCGTCAAGCGAATTTTCGCATATGCCATCAAAGCCTAATTTTTGTGCAACTAATTCACGATTAATCGGGTAACTGGTACCAGCCAAAGCGGCTGCGCCCAAGGGCAGCTGATTAATGCGTTTTCTACCATCGGCAAAGCGTGCAGCATCGCGTTTTAGCATCTCAAAATACGCCATTAAATGATGGCCAAAGGTGACTGGCTGCGCAACTTGTAAGTGCGTAAAACCGGGCATGATGGTATCAGCATGCTGCTCAGCTAAATCTAAAATGCTTAATTGCAAATTTTTAATGCCTGCCAAAACGTCATCAGTGGTCGCCCGCAACCATAAGCGCACATCAGTGGCAACTTGGTCGTTTCTAGATCGGCCCGTGTGCAGCCGCTTACCAGCATCGCCAATTTTATCGGTGAGGCGTTTTTCAATATTCAAATGCACATCTTCTAAATCTAATAACCATTCAAAAGTACCTGCTTGAATTTCAGACAAAATTTCAGCCAAGCCTTGCTCAATTTGTTTGACATCTTCTGCAGAAATAATACGCTGCGCACCTAACATTTGTGCGTGTGCTAAAGAGCCTTGGATATCAAACTCCGCCAGTCGTTTGTCAAAATTAACTGAGGCGGTATATTGTTTTACTAGCTCGGCCACTGGCTCGCTAAAACGCGCTGACCACGCTTGTGCTTTTTTGTTTAATGAGTTTTCAGTCACACTTATCCACTTTTTTACCTATAGTTATCTATTTTGTTAAGGCTTTATTG
>JANNWI010000144.1:0-12471 GCA_031414715.1 Methylophilaceae bacterium
GTTTTACTTGGGGTTCTGCACTGATTAAATACTAAGAATATAATTAAACCGTGACTTTAGACGAATATAAACAACAATTTACCGAAGACGATTCTGTTGGTTGGATGTCGATTGATATTGCGTGTGAAAAAATTTATGGTACACAAGAGCCCAAACATTTTGCGCCACCACTTTTGTGGGAATTAGGCGGTGAAGACCCACTGAATGGCGTGAGCGTTTATGAAACAAAACATGCCGATGGCCACAAATATTATGTGACTTATGGCTTTAGCGAGTTGTTTTATAACGAAGAGGCGGTTGGCGGCGAGTTTAGTAAGTATGGATTCGAGCTGACATTTCGTTTAAAGCCATTTGGAGGCGATGCGGAATTTGCCGCCTGGCCATGCGCAATGTTACAAAATATTGCTAAATATGTGTTTAAATCGGGCAATTATTTTGAACCTGGCCATTATATGCCAGCCAACGGTCCGATTCGGCTAGAGACTGAAACAGAAATTAAAGCGATGGCGTTTGATTGGGACAGCGAGTTAGGCGAAATTGATACACCGCATGGCAAAGTGCAATTTTTGCAAGTGGTTGGCATTACCGAAGCAGAGTATGAAGCAGTAAAAACTAGCGGCGGCACAGCTGAAGCATTGATTGCAAAGTTAAAAAAAGATAATCCATTGTTAGTCACAGATTTAACGAGAACTTAAAAATACAACATGAATAAAACTGCATTTTTCTTCCCCGGTCAAGGCTCACAATCAGTCGGTATGATGAGCGGCTTTGGTGACAATCCTATAATTAAACAAACGTTTTATGAAGCCTCTGATATTTTAAAAACAGATTTTTGGACGATGGCGACGGAGCCTAACGAAATATTGAATCTCACGCAAAATACACAGCCTTTGATGCTAATTGCTGGTGTTGCAACCTATCGCGTTTATCAAAAAGCAGGTGGGCTGCAAGCTAATATCCATGCGGGTCACAGCCTAGGTGAATATACTGCTTTAGTCGCCTCAAGTGCGCTTAGTTTTGCTGAGGCGCTGCCGCTGGTGAAATACCGCGCAGAAGTGATGCAATCTGCTGTGCCAGAAGGGGTGGGCGCGATGGCGGCAATATTGGGCTTAGATGACGATATTGTGCGTGCCGTGTGCGCTGAAGCTGCGCAAGGCGAAGTTTGTGAGGCGGTGAATTATAACTCGCCTGGCCAAGTGGTGATTGCAGGCAATAAATCGGCGGTAGAGCGCGGAATGGAACTGGCAAAAGCAAAAGGTGCAAAACGCGCGCTACCACTACCTGTTAGCGTGCCTTCGCATTGTGCATTAATGCGTCCAGCTGCTGAAAAATTGTCTGAATACTTAAAAAATGTCACAATTAACGCACCACAAATTCCAGTGATGCATAATGCCGATGTAGCAAGCTACGATGAAGCTGACAAAATTAAAGATGCTTTGGTGCGACAATTATATTCTCCCGTACGCTGGGTGGAAATCGTGCAAGCCATTCACGCACAAGGCGTGATAAAAGCTGCGGAATGCGGCCCAGGCAAAGTATTGGCAGGCTTAACTAAAAGAATCATAGCCGAATTGCCATGCAGCGCGCTAACTTCTAACGAGGCTGTAGTAGAATTTATAAACTAATAATATTAAATTTATAATTAAAACAATTATTTAGAATGATTACTTAAGGTTTTATATCATGTCAAATACTCAAAATTTATCAGGACAAATTGCGTTGGTGACAGGCGCTAGCCGAGGCATAGGCGCAGCAATAGCACAAGAACTTGGTAAACAAGGTGCAACTGTTATTGGCACGGCTACTAGCGCGGGCGGTGCTGAAAATATTATGGCAGCGCTAAAATCAGCAGGTATTACGGGCATGGGCATTGCACTAGATGTTAACGATGCGTCGCAAATTGAGACGGTGCTAGCGGAAATTAATGCTAAATTTGGCGAGGTGACAATTTTAGTGAATAACGCGGGTATTACCCTAGACACATTGCTAATGCGCATGAAAGCAGAAGATTGGGATACGGTGATTTCGACCAATTTAACCTCCGTTTATCGCATGTCTCAAGCTGTATTGCGCCCGATGATGAAAGCGCGTACTGGCCGCATTATCAGTATTTCTAGCGTGGTTGGTCACATGGGCAACGCAGGCCAAACCAATTATGCGGCGGCCAAAGCGGGCATGGCTGGCTTTACTAAATCGCTTGCGGCAGAGGTAGGTTCGCGCAATATTACTGTGAACTGTGTCGCACCAGGCTTTATTGATACCGATATGACGGCTGAGTTACCCGAAGATGTAAAAACTAAAATGTTAGAACGCGTGCCACTAAATCGCTTGGGTAATGTCAATGAAATTGCCGCTACAGTGGCATTTTTAGCAAGCCCAAGTGCGGCCTACATCACAGGTGAAACTATCCATGTAAATGGTGGTATGTACAGTGCGTAGAGATTAACTTAGAGATTAGTTAGGTGCAATAAATATTTTTGTAACTTTTTTTGTGTTTGGCTAAAGTTTTGTTAGAATGTTTGTTTAGCATCACTATACTGATATAGGTGCTAATTTTTAATTAAAGGGGTAAATAGATGTCTGACATCGAACAACGTGTTAAAAAAATTGTTGCTGAACAACTTGGCGCAGCTGAGGCGGATGTTAAAAATGCATCATCCTTCGTAGATGATTTGGGTGCAGATTCACTCGACACCGTAGAGCTAGTAATGGCGCTAGAAGAAGAATTTGACTGCGAGATACCTGATGAGGAAGCAGAAAAAATTACCACTGTGCAATTAGCGATTGATTACATCAATACAAACCTCAAATAAATTCAAACTTCAGCCCTCACCAGAGGGCTGAATTCTATGATGCCGTTCAAATATAGTGCTGAACAATATGACCGCTAAACGCAGAGTTGTAATAACCGGCTTGGGTGTTGTGTCGCCAGTAGGCATTGGTACACAAACCGCTTGGGCTAACCTCATCAAGGGCCAATCTGGTATTGCGCGCATTACGCATTTTGACCCAACCGAATTTAACTCGCAAATTGCTGGCGAAGTCAAAAACTTTAATGTGGAAGATTATTTATCAGCCAAAGAAGCGCGCCGCATGGATAAATTTATCCAGTTTGGCTTGGTGGCAGGTATTGAGGCATTTAAAGATTCCGGCTTAGAAGTGACTGAGCAAAATGCAGAGCGCATTGGTGTATCCATTGGCTCTGGCATTGGCGGCATTGGTTATATCGAAACCACTAATGATGCTTATGATGATGGCGGTCCGCGCAAAATATCGCCATTTTTCATTCCTGGCACTATCATTAACATGATTTCTGGCAATTTAAGTATTATGTTTGGCTTAAAAGGGCCAAACGTGGCGATTGTGACGGCTTGCACCACAGGTACGCATAGCATTGGCGATGCGGCGCGTATGATTGAATATGGCGATGCCGATGTAATGGTAGCAGGTGGCGCTGAAGCAGCGATTACTGAATTAAGCGTTGGCGGCTTCGCTTCGGCACGTGCATTATCAAACCGTAACGATGACCCAGCAACCGCAAGCCGCCCTTGGGACAAAGACCGCGATGGCTTTGTGATAGGCGAGGGCGCAGGTGTGATGGTGCTAGAAGAGTATGAACACGCTAAAGCGCGTGGCGCACGCATCTATGCGGAGCTTAGCGGTTATGGCATGAGCGCAGACGCTTATCACATGACCGCACCAAACATGGACGGCCCGCGCCGTAGCATGGTTAATGCGCTTAAAAACGCAGGTATTAATTCAACTGATGTGCAGTTTATGAACGCGCACGGGACGTCTACCCCACTAGGAGACGCCAACGAAACCAACGCCATTAAAGCGACTTTTGCTGAACATGCCTACAAATTGGTGGTTAACTCAACAAAATCGATGACAGGTCACTTATTGGGCGGCGCAGGCGGCTTAGAAAGCGTATTTACTGTGCTTTCTATTTACAATCAAGTCTCACCACCGACCATAAATATTTTCAACCAAGATCCAGAGTGTGACTTGGATTATTGTGCTAGTACTGCACGCGATTTAAAAATTACTTACGCACTAAAGAATAACTTTGGCTTTGGCGGCACAAATGGAAGCCTAGTATTTAAAAAAGTGTAGGCTAAAACGAACATGTAACTTAATGCCCTGCGAGCCAATATCTAAGCGGTTCACAGGACATGTGTTTCGCATTCTTGAATGCATAAATAATTAAATTCAATTACTTAACATTTTTGAATTCAATCACTGTCAAAATCAAACCCAATAAAAGCAATAAAAAAACTGGTATAGCAACGTAAAGAAGATTAAATTCAGTCATTATTTTCTTCCCATCAAAGCCATTAACTTAAAGTAGATGCCAAATGTGAAGATAGACGGTATCCATATGGCGGTAAAAATTGCTTGCTCTCTATCTTTAAGCACAAACCATAGGTATGCAGAAATGATAAAAGATATCATCACGGCAAGAATAATAAAAAAATCTGATTTTTTGAACATACTTCAACCCCTTTTTTAATTGATAAAAAAATCTGACATGCCATAACCAATGGCACTTAACAGACAACCTGCAATTGCAACCGACCCAACCATACGCACACCTGACGACAAACCGTATGAAACAACATCAAAATCGTAAAAACCAGCCAAACCAAGAACAACACCGAGACAACCTAAAACGGTTAAAAAATTACCAACGAGAATGCAAAGTTTACTAAAAAATAATATAAAGTTTTTGTGTTTAGTGTTTGTCATTGTTTAAACCTCAGTGATAAAGCTGAGTTCTTTGTAAAAATTACAGGGCATTATTGACTTGATTAACTTGGCTTAATGTGTGGTTAACACCAGAATATTTATCTAAAAAGTTTTTCATAAAGCTGCCGTCAAAACGTTTAATTAAAAAATTATTACCAAGATCACTCAACTCACCAGCATTGAAAATATATTGCTTCATCATTTCACCAAATACAGGTGCATATTTAAAGGCTTGGCCAGAACCCAAACAATGCAACAAATTGGTTATTTTAGAATCAGGCCCTAAAATAAATTTTAGGTCTGGCGTAATATCAAAATACGATTGGTGCCCAGATGAAAAAACCGTATTTTGCAAATTGTTAAAGCGTTTATTTGCAATATCTTTGTAATGATGCAAGTTAGACAAGCCTTGCATTTGATACACTGGGTTGTTGATAAAATCTGCACCAATAATATCCAAATGGTTATCGGCAAATAGACTTCTCGTTTCATCTAACCAGCGATTTCTGGGCTGGTGCATGTGCACTTCGCCATCGCGCCACGTTCTAAAATAAGCGCGGTTAGTATAATCGGCAATAATTGGCATCGGCTTTTTTTCAGTCGATAAGCTGTTTAGCCAGTTGGCTACTAGCACGGGCTCTGCACCAACAGGAATAGTTAAGCCTAAATTTTTAAATAGTTTGGGGCTCCACGCGCCTGCCGCATTAATCACGTTATCTGTTTTAATCACCCGATTGGTTAAAATAACCTCGGTGATTTTGTTGGCTTTATTCTTTTTAAAACCCATCACTTCTTCGTTTTCAAACACGGTTGCTTGTGATTGATGAATGCTTTGATAAAGTGCCAGCCGCACGTGGGCAGGCTCTAGCTGAAACGCATCTGGTTCGTGATAAAACACTTCGTTAACATGCAGGCTAACAAAGTCTGGGCAAAGTTTTTGTGCTGCATCCTTTGTTATTTTTTTAAAGTTAACAGGCACAGTTTTCAAATCGTTAGCTAATTTATCCCACTTTTCATTGGTACCATTTTCATCTTTTTTGGTAATCCACAATGCACCGTTACGTTCTGGCTCTAACTCAGCACCCCAAATACTTTTAATATTCATCCACATATCAGTCGATATTTTGGCTAATTTAGCCGCGTTAGCATCGGCGTTAGCTGCCCGCACAATACCTGAATGCCGAATTGACAAAGCGCTACTCAATATATTTTTTTCTACCAAGCAAATTGATGCTGGATTTTTATTGCTCAACTTTAAATGGTTGGCTAGCGCGATGGCGCTAGACGTACCTAGACAGCCACCACCAATAACAACTGTATGATATTTATTCATAAAATTATTTGCTCATTGTATTTAAAAGTTAACATTATTTTATTAAAAATATAGGGGTATACAAGAAAGTATATACTCAAATACCAAAACTAGACTCAATCATGATTAATAGGTTCAGACGGATTGCTTTTACTTAGATAAGCTAAAAACTTTATAAAAACAACCTAAATTATTTCGATGCCCTAGCAGCCAATATCCATGCGGCTTGCAGAGCATTGTTTTTTGCACGGCGATTTAATTTAAGCGCTTACACTCTTTTTAAAACGCCTAGCCTATGGTTTAATGTTGGCATATGGCGCACACGCAATCTTATTTAATTAACGGCAGTTTTAACCACGTTATTACGCCGTTTGACCGTGGCTTTGCCTATGGCGATGGTGTGTTTCGCACCATTAAAATGCAAGGTGGTTTGCCAGAGTGTTGGCCGCAACATTATCAAAAACTGGTGGCCGATTGCGCTGCCATTAATATCGTATGCCCAAGTGCTGAGTTGTTAATGAGCGATTTGTCGCAATTATTTTTGGCTGATGTTGAAAATGTCGATTTGCATGCAGTCGCCAAAATTATCATTACACGTGGCGAGGGTAATCGTGGCTATACGCCGCCTGCTATTACCGCACCAATGCGGGTTGTAACGAAATCTGCCATGCCAGATTATCCAGCAGTAAGATTTAGTGATGGCGTGCATTTAACTGTGTGTGAAACGCATTTGGGCGCTCAGCCTAAGCTAGCTGGCATAAAGACCCTAAATCGCATAGAAAACGTGCTGGCGCGCATGGAATGGGCGGGCAGTATAAGTGCAGATATTGCAGATGGCATTATGTTGGATATGCAAGACAATGTGATTGAATGCACCGCTGCTAATATTTTTGCGCGATTTGGCGATACGCTGATGACGCCAAGCCTTGCCAATTGCGGCATAGCGGGCATTACGCGGCAACGTATAATTGATTTGGCACCCATGCTTAAATTAAAAACTGCCATAGAAACGTTTGATTTAACAAAGCTATTGATGGCAGATGAAATCATCATTTGCAGCAGCTTATATGGGGCGTGGCAAGTTGTGCAAATACAAGACAAAACCATTAAAACACATATGCTTTCTAAAACAAGTCTAGCAGCCAATATCCGCGTGGCTCTCAAGGCATGATTAAATTAATTAAATACTTATTTGTATTAGGTTTTTTAGCCAGCATAGGCGTTGCTATATGGCTTTACAGTTATGCAAAAACACCACTTAATCTAAGTCCACAAGCGCAAGAAATCAGCATCAAACCCAATAGTGGTTTAAAAAGCATTGCGAATCAACTGGTTGTGCAAAATGTTATACCCAGCGCCTTACCGTTTGTGTTGCTGGTGCGCTTGGTGGGCAAAGAAACGTATTTGCAGGCGGGCGATTACACTTTGATTAAAAATGTCTCGCCGTATCAACTGATTTTGTCGCTGAATCATGGCAAGTCTACACAAGGCAGTATTACTTTTATAGAAGGCAAAACTTTTAAGCAAATGCGCGCCAAGTTGTCCAAAAATGACGCCGTAAAAAGTACGATTACAGATTTAACTGATATTGAGGTGATGCGTTTGGTGGGCAACGCTGAGAAGCATGCCGAAGGCTGGTTTTTCCCAGACACATTCTATTTTGACCGCAATACTGCAGATACTGTGCTATTAAAGCGCAGTTACGACATTATGCAGGCAAAGTTAACCGAGGCTTGGGCTAATCGGGCACCTAATTTGCCTTATAAAAACAGTTATGAGGTGCTAATAATGGCATCAATTATCGAGAAAGAGACGGGTAAAAGCAGTGAGCGGCCAATGATTGCTGGCGTATTTTTAAACCGTTTACGCATTGGTATGCGTCTGCAGACTGATCCGACGGTGATATATGGCATGGGCGATAACTATGATGGCAATATTCGACGTAAAGATTTAACGGCTGATACGCCCTATAACACTTACACGCGGGACGGCTTGCCACCTACGCCAATCGCCATGCCTGGCTTGGCTTCTATCGAAGCGGCGTTGCACCCAGAAAAAACCAAAGCGCTATACTTTGTGGGTAAGGGCGATGGCAGCCACCAGTTTAGCAATAGTTTGGTCGAGCATAACTGGGCTGTGGCAAAGTATCAGCTTAAAGGAAAAACGAATAAATAATGGCAATTAGCGCTAAAAAACGTGGACAATTTATCACTCTAGAAGGCATGGATGGCGCTGGTAAAAGCACACATATCCCTAACATTATTACTGCGTTAAAGGCGCGTGGTATTGAAGTGGTATCTACGCGTGAGCCAGGCGGAACAAGGCTTGGCGAGCAATTGCGCGCGTTGTTATTACACGACGCCATGCACCCAGAAACTGAAACTTTACTCATGTTTGCCGCGCGCCGTGAGCATATTGATAGTGTGATAGAACCTGCGCTAAAACGTGGTGCTTATGTGCTGTCCGATAGGTTTACTGACGCGACTTATGCTTATCAGTGCGGCGCCAAAGGCGTAAGCAGCAGCAAAATTAAGCAACTTGAAAAGTGGGTTCAAGGCAGTTTGCAACCTGATTTAACTTTGCTATTTGATGTGCCAGTGGAAATTAGTATAAAAAGGCTAACGACTGCGCGCGAACCTGATAAATTTGAACGCGAAGATGCCAAGTTTTTTGAGAAACTACGCCAAGCTTATTTAATGCGCGCCAGTGAAAACCCAGCACGTTTTCGCGTTATCGATGCAAACCAAGCTCTAGATAAAGTTAAAGTAATAGTTGATAATATTGTTTCAACTATATGATTATAATTATTTTATTTTAAATAATAACATGTACAGCTGGCAACAAAAGCAATGGCAACACATTATGCAGCAGGGCGCCCAGTCGCCAAACTCAAAGCTGCCACATGCACTGTTGTTACGTGGCCGTGCTGGCACTGGAAAATATGATTTTGCGCTAGATGTTTCTAAAGCTATTTTGTGTTCTCAAGCTGCTAATCTACAGCATGCTTGTGGCGGCTGTGCTAGCTGCAATTGGTTTGCTGAGGGCACGCACCCAGATTTTATGCTGATTGGCCCCGAAGATGCTGATAATACAGACGATGGTTTAACCAACTCAACCAAAAAGAAACCCAGCAAAAAAACCCAAATATCGGTGGCTAAAATACGCCAGCTGCTTGATTACTTGACGCTTTCTAGCCATCAAGTCAACGCTTATCGTGTGATTGTAATTGCACCTGCTGACATGTTAAACGGTGCCTCTGCCAACGCTTTGCTAAAAGTATTAGAAGAGCCGCCTGCCAATACCTTATTTTTGTTGGTGACTAGCCAACCACAGCGTTTGTTGGCTACTATTACCAGCCGCTGCCAAGCTATCGATATGCCGCTGCCAAGCAAGCTAGAAGCGCTAGCATGGTTGACTTCAAGGCAAATCAACCATGGAGAAAATGTGCTAGATTTAGCTGGTGGCGCGCCATTATTAGCGCTGCAGTTAGCCGAGGAGGGTGAAGTTAGTGCAAGTTTGCTAAAAAACTTAGCGCTAGGCGCTAAACTAGACCCATTTAGCTGCGCGCCAGTTTTTTTAAGTGTAGGTATGGAGCGTGCGCTGGAAACGCTACAAAAATGGTTGTTTGACATACAAAGCTGTAAGCTTGCTAACCATTTGCGCTACCACACCCAACAAGGCAACGCTTTGCAAGCTTTGGCTAAAAGCGTAAACTTACGTTTATTATTAAGCTTTCAGGATAAGTTAATTGAGGCAAAAAAAACGGCTAATCATCCGCTAAGTAACGAGGCGCAGCTAGAGAATATATTGTTACAATACGTACAGCTATTTAAATCACAATAAAAATATTTAAAAGGTATTTAGCGAATATGAACATGCAAGTGAATACTGACCAAATCAAAGACGCTGCCAATAAACCTGGTGTACTTTCGCTAGCGATTAAAGAAAAATCAGCGTTGTACGCCGCCTATATGCCTTATGTAAAAGGTGGTGGTTTATTTATTCCTACCAATAAAAACTTTAAAATTGGCGAAGAAGTCTTTATGTTGCTGAGCTTAGTTGATGACCCAATGAAGCTAAAAGTGGTAGGCAAAGTCATCTGGGTTACGCCTGCGCCGCAGGCTAATCGCCCGCAAGGTATTGGCGTGCAATTTAGTGAAAAAGATGGTGGCATTGAAGTTAAAAACAAGATTGAAGCCATTTTAGGCGGAGCACTTAAAACCAATCGTGCCACACATACTATGTAACATATCACCTATGACATATCGCTCGGCATGCTCTGCAAGCCAATATTCATGCGCCTTCCAGACCATAAAAAAATTCCCGTATAAGTAATCATGTTAGTCGATTCACACTGCCACCTTAACTTCTCTGAATTTACCGATAATATGCCAGCCATTCGGCAGCATATGTTTGATTCAAATGTTGGGCACGCCTTGTGTGTTTCCGTCACTTTAGATAAATTTCCTGAAGTACTCAGTTTGGCTGAGCAGTATGAAAATTTTTATGCCTCAGTTGGTGTGCATCCAGATTATGAAGATATTGTAGAGCCAACTGTTGAAGAGTTAGTACATTTAGCTCAGCACCCAAAAATTGTGGCGATTGGTGAAACCGGACTAGATTATTTTCGCTTAACTGGTGATTTGGAATGGCAGCGCGAACGCTTTCGCACACACATTCGCGCAGCAATTTTGGCAGATAAACCTTTAATTATTCACACCCGTAGTGCGGCCGAAGACACGCTAAAAATAATGGCGGACGAGGGCGCAAACAAAGTGGGCGGGGTAATGCACTGCTTTACCGAAAACCTAGAAGTGGCACTAGCTGCCATTGAAATGGGCTTTTATATCTCATTTTCAGGCATTGTTACCTTTAAAAACGCTACACAAATCAAACAAGTGGCGCAAGCCATTCCGCTTAGTAAAATATTGGTTGAGACTGATTCTCCGTATTTGGCGCCGGTGCCGTATCGTGGCAAAACTAACCAACCAGCCTATGTAAAACATGTAGCGCAAGAAGTCGCCAATTTGCGCGGTATTAGCTTAGATGCAGTGATGCAAGCCACCACGCAGAATTTTTTCACCTTGTTTAAACATGCCAAGGCTGTTAGTTAATGCAACTCACCATGCTTGGTGTAGGTTCCAGTGCAGGTACGCCAGTCGTTGGCTGCAAATGTGCGACTTGTTTATCGACAGATTTACGCAACAAGCGCACGCGCTGCTCTAGTCTAGTTACACTAGATTCTGGCGAAAATATCCTTATTGATACTGGCCCAGATTTACGTAGTCAGAGTTTGCGTGAAAACATTAAACGCGTAGATGCCGTGCTTTATACGCATACGCACGCCGATCACCTACATGGCATAGACGATTTACGCGCATTTTGCGTGCTGCAACGCAAGCAAATACCGCTGTACGCAAAACAAGATGCTGTTGCACATATTACACAAAAATTTGGCTACACATTGCGTGACCCCAGTGATTTTTGGGAGATGCCAGTGTTGCGAGTAGAAGCCATTGATGCGCCATTTAAATTGTTTGGCGTAAAAGTGACACCGATTCCTGTTATGCATGGCAAAAGTCAGATTTTCGGATACCGCATTGGCAATATGGCGTATATGACCGATGTTTCAGAGATTCCAGAATCATCATTTACCTTATTAGAAAATTTAGATGTTGTGTTACTCGATTGTTTGCGTGAAGCGGCACATCCAACGCATATTAATATTGAACAAAGCTTGGCTTACATCGGTCGTATTAATGCTAAACAAAGTTATATGATTCACATGACACATGATTTAGAATATGAAATATTAGCAAGCAAGCTACCAAAAAACGTTTTTGCGGGCCTTGATGGCTTAAAATTAAGCTTTAGTTGATACTGCCATATAGATTAGGTCAACAAAATGCGTCTAACAGCGTTAAAATCGTTAACGTAGCAAAAAGTACGTTAAATTAAGTAATTATTCATTTAAAGGTAATAAGGAAATGCAATGCACAGTCATTTAGCCATATTTAAGAAAATAGTAGCGGCAAGTTTAGTATTGGGCATGTTTGCTGCCATGCAAGCATTTGCAGCAGGAAAAACTTATACAGAAAATGAGTTTATTGATAACTTTAGCGGCAAGACAAAAAAAGCCATCACTGCCAAATTAGGTAAACCAACTAAAACGGCGTTATCTGTTAAACCAAGTAACGCTGGTCAAGTTACAGGCAAGAATGTTGATGACAAGAATAACAAACCAGTTAAAGTAGAGATGTGGTACTACCGTAATATAGTGAAATATGATCCGAAACGTACCTATAAAGAAACTGAAATAACTTTTGTTAATGACCGAGTCATGAATATTGCTTTTTTCAACAATCGCTAAACAACTGAGTAACTAGTTAATTTAAAAAGCCGAGAGATGA